>CALYAE010000050.1 GCA_944393435.1 uncultured Clostridia bacterium | reverse complement strand
TCTTATGTGCGCCGCCAGCGTTTATCCTGAGCCAGGATCAAACTCTCATATTATTTTTTTCAAGTTTTTTGACTCTTAATTATTTTTTCTGGCTTGTGAATATTTCTACTCACTTCTTCATTTTTTTATAGATAGTTTCTTCTATCTTCCTTTTTATTGGTTTTCTCAAAGGTTTATTGTTTACTTTTCAATGTGCTTTTAAAGTCTTCAGTCGATGTTTTCGCTGAAGACATTTTCTATTTTAGCACACGGCAAAAACAAAGTCAACACATTTTTTAATTTTTTTTTAAGTTTTTTTCAGGAATGTTTTTCCATTTGTTTTTATCGTTTATTTTATGCTATTTTCAGAGTTTTATAAGATGTTTTCTTTTTATTTATATTTGCATGTTTTTTTGATTTCTTTGCCTTACCGCTTCATATATTATAATTCCCGCAGATACAGAAGCATTTAGAGAATTAATGTGACCCTTCATTGGTATTTTTACGATAAAATCACAATTTTCTTTTACTAATCTGCTCATTCCAAAACCTTCACTTCCAATTACAATTGCCATTGGCATTTTATAATCTTGTTTGGTATAGATAACATCTGTATCCATATCAGTTCCACAAATCCAAACGCCTTGTTTCTTTAAATATCGAATTGTTTCGTTTAAGTTGTTAACTCTTGCTATTTTCATGTACTCTACTGCTCCTGCTGATACTTTACTAACTGTGCTATTGACTTGAGCTGCTCTTCTTTTAGGAATAATAATACCATGTACCCCTGCTGTTTCTGCTGTTCTAATAATTGCTCCTAAATTGTGTGGATCTTCTATCCCATCTAATATTAAAAGAAATGGCATTTCATTTCTTTTGCTTGCTTCTTCTAAAATATCTTCTACTTCACAATAATCAAATGGGGGAACAATAGCAATTACCCCTTGATGGTTTTGTGTTTGTGCAATTTGATTTAATTTGCTTTTTTCTATTTCACTGACAACAATTTTCTTTTCTTTAGCTAATGCCATAATTTTATGAAGGGATCCATGTTTTTCTCCTTTGGCAACTAATATTTTATTCACATCTCTTCCGGATTCTAATAACTCAATCACGGAATTTCTACCTTCTATTTGGTCTTGGTAATGTTCTTCCATTCTTTTTACTCCTCATCTAACTTTAATACAGACAAAAAGGCTTCTTGTGGTATTTCCACATTTCCTACTTGCCTCATTTTCTTTTTACCACGTTTTTGTTTTTCTAATAATTTTTTCTTTCTTGTAATATCTCCACCATAACATTTTGCAAGTACATCTTTTCTCATAGCAGAAATAGTTTCCCTTGCAATAATTTTTCCACCAATTACCGCTTGTAAAGGTATGGTAAATAGTTGTCTTGGTATTACTTCTTTTAGTTTTTCTACCATTTTCTTTCCTTTTTCGTAGCTTTTATCTTTATGAACAATAAAAGATAAAGCATCTACTCCTTCACCATTAACCCAAATATCTAATTTCACTAGATTGGACCTTTGATATTTTTTGAGTTCATAATCAAAAGAAGCATAACCTTTTGTTTTGGATTTTAAAGTATCAAAAAAGTCATAAATAATTTCATTAAGAGGTAATTCATAAAGTAAAGTTACTCTATTTTCATCTAAATACTTCATGTCAATATAGTTACCACGTCTATTTTGGCAGATTTCCATAATTCCACCCACATACTCTTTTGGAGTAATAATTTCAGCTTGTACTATTGGTTCTTCCATATAATCTATTTCATTTTGAGATGGCATATCAGATGGATTATATAATTCCACGATTTCTCCATTTGTTTTATGTACTTTATAGATTACAGATGGTGAAGTTGTAATTAAACTTAAGTCAAACTCCCTGTCTAACCTTTCTTCAATAATTTCCAAATGTAATAATCCTAAAAAACCGCAACGAAAACCGAGAGCCTAAAGCTCCTGAAGTTTCTGGTTCATATTCTAAAGCTGCATCATTTAATTTTAATTTTTCTAATGCTACTTTTAAATTCTCATAATCGCTACCATCAATCGGATAAATTCCACAATATACCATTGGATTTACTTTCTTGTAACCTGGCAATGCCTTTTTTGCTGGATTTTGTTTTAATGTAATGGTATCTCCTACCCTTACATCTGATAAACTCTTAATACTTGCTGCAACATATCCTACTTCTCCTGCTTGCAAGCTATCTGTTTGTTCATATCTTCCTGGTTCAAAATACCCTACTTCTGTAACAGTAAACGTCTTTCCACTAGCCATTAAAACCATTTCATCTCCAGCAGTTATCTTTCCATCTTTGATACGAATGTATGCAATTGCCCCTTTATAGTTATCATAAATAGAATCAAAAATTAAAGCCTTTAAAGGAGCATTTTCATCTCCTTTGGGTGCTGGAATATCAGTAATAATTCTTTCTAATACTTGATCCACATTTAGTCCAGATTTTGCAGAAATACAAGGAGCATCTTGTGCAGGAATTCCTATAATATCTTCTATTTCCTTTTTTACCTCTTCTGGCCTTGCATTTGGCAAATCTATTTTATTGATTACAGGCAAAATTTCCAAATTATTTTCTAATGCTAAGTATACATTTGCTAAAGTTTGAGCTTCCACGCCTTGACTACTATCTACTACTAAAACGGCTCCATCACAAGCAGCTAAACTTCTTGAAACTTCATAATTAAAATCCACATGTCCAGGAGTATCAATTAGGTTCAAAATATATTCTTGACCATTATTAGCCTGATACTTCATGCGAACAGCTTGTGATTTAATGGTAATGCCACGTTCTTTCTCTATATCCATATTATCTAGCACTTGGCTTTCCATTTCTCTTTTAGAAAGTACCCCTGTCATTTCGATAAAACGATCTGCTAATGTTGATTTGCCGTGGTCGATATGTGCTATAATACTAAAATTACGAATATTTTGTTTTGGGTCTTGCAAGTTTTTTTCCTCCTTAAATGCTAAATGTTTTTTGGGATACTATCCTCACAATCTCTCATAGCTAAAATGGTTTTTTCTAATAGTTCATCTAAGTCCCAACCAAGCATTTGTGCGCCTTGTTTTATTACATCTCTTGAACATCCTGCTGCAAATTTCTTATCTTTAAATTTCTTTTTTAAGCTAGAAAGTTCCATATCTTTTGTGCTTTTAGATGGTCTCATTTTTGCTGCTGCCCAAATGAGCCCTGTTAGTTCATCTGTTGCAAATAAAATCTTTTCCATTTGCTTTTTAGGCTCTAGTTCTGAACAAATTCCATATCCATGGCTACAAATGCTATAAATCATATCATCTTCTACGTTTGCTTCTTTCAATAATTGCCTTGCTTTTTTACAATGTTCTTCTGGATACATTTCAAAATCAATATCATGTAATAATCCAACAATTCCCCAATATTCTTCATCTTCTCCAAGCTGTCTTGCAAAGTATCTCATAACACCTTCTACTGTTAAAGCATGGACTAGATGAAATTCTTCTTTATTATATTTTTTTAGTAAATTGAATGCTTCTTCTCTATTCATTTTTTCCTCCTTGTTTTTTTTGGATATTTTATCATAGAAAAATTGGAAAAGCAATTCCTTTTCCAATTCTAATGAAATAATAAAAATATAATGAACTCTAATGAGCCCATTATATTTTGTATCTATCTTTTTTATAACATTTCATATACATGATAATCAATGGTATTATAATAATCTTGATACCAATCATCATAATCGTAGTTATCATAGCGATAATACCAATCATAGTCGTCTTGATAGTAGTTGTTTTCTTCTAAAGCAACTGCAAATAGAATAAATGAGACAATAGAACTAAACACAATGATTGGAATAGCAACAGCACTGATAATTAAACCTGCAATACTAATTCCTCTTTTCTTATCTCCTGTTTTATTCTTTTTGACAGTATCTACAATTCCTAAGATTAATCCAACTATTGCTAAAACAAAAGCAATAAAACAAATAAATGGAATCCATCCTGCTATTAAAGAAATAATTCCTAATACTAATGAAGCTATTCCCATTTTATTTCCCCCTATTAATATTTCTTATATTTTCTCGATTAATTTTTCTTTTTTGCTACCACTACAAGTCCTAATACAGAAAGCATAGTTCCTAAAACTGCAACTATTGTTATGTTTGCTACACCTGTTTTTGGTGTTTCATCTTTTAGGTCAGATTGATTATTATCTTCTTTTTGCGTGGTTTGCTCTGTATCTCCTTGCTCAGTTGTTGGTTCATCTTGATTACTAATTGCTACAACAAATGGAGATAGTTCTGTAACAGTTACTGTTAATTTTCCATCTACTACTGTGTTTTGTAATTTTTCGATGGTAGTATCTGCTTTTTTATGTAGTACAGTTAGTACTTTACCATTATATGAACTATCTACATCAAAAGTTACTTGAATTTCTCCAACATAACCACCTGTAACAGATATATCACATACTTGTAAAATAACATGGTTTTCTAAATCCACTACCATATCTCCATAAAGTTCAGAAGTTTTTTCAATTGGAGTAATTACTAAAGTAGCATTTGGATCTAGTTTTGCAGATACTTCAATATTGTTTTCTTCGTCTTTTAAAGTTGTTTGTACTGCGTCTTCTAGATATAATACATCCATAGATTGAAATACAATGTTATTTTGTGCAGCAACAATTTGTGCAGCTGTTCCATTAAATCCTAAAATTCTTAGTTCTGGATTTGGATTAAAAAATGCATTTTCTGCAATTTTTTCTATTGATTTTTTAAAGATAACTTCTTTTAGAGAAGCACAATCTGCAAAAGTAGAACCTTGAATTTCATGTACATTTT
>CALYAE010000049.1 GCA_944393435.1 uncultured Clostridia bacterium | reverse complement strand
TTTATTGGAGCGCTTAAGGTGGGGACCGACGAGTTTACAAACTGTTAAGCGTAGCTTTTACAGTTTGTACGCAGTTGGGGGCCGGAAATAAAAATCAAAATTATATAATCTTTGAACTAACAAGCATGCTAATTAGAAACACAAAGCATTCGACATTTTTTTATTATTAAACCATTATTTAGTAACACTATTTCCATTATATCATACTATAACTGTTGTCTTTTGTCGATTTATGTAGTATAATTTATATAAATTTTAAATAATCTATAGTAAAAATTATATATGCATATAATTTACTATACAAAATTAAAAAAGGGGGATTTTAATGGGAATTGCATCATTTGTAATTGGTTTAATATGTTTAATACTATCACCATTTTTAAGTATCTTTTTGATTTTGCCTTCTATCTTAGCATTAATTCTAGGAATAGTAGACACTGTAATAAAATCTAAAAAGAAACAACCAAAGGGATTATCTATAGCTGGAATTGTATTATCTACAATAGCATTAGCAATTTGTATTTTAATTGTTGTTTTTGCAGTTTATGTTTATAACAATGCATCTGACGCTATAACAAATAGTTTATCAAATTTGGAGGATGAAATAAAATCAGAACTTCAAGCGCAGGAGATTAATTGCAATGTCGGAGAATCTGCAACATTAGGTGATGTTAAGGTAACTTTAACATCTGTAGATAAAGACTTCAAAGATTATTATTCTTTTGCAAGTGTAGAGGATGGATGCAAAATATTAAAGGCAAATTTCGAATTTGAAAATTTTGGAGATTATACAGAACATGTTTCTTCATCAGATTTTGAATGTTATGCAGACAAATTTTCTTGTGATAGATTTAGTTCTGTTGAAAATGGATATTTTTCAGAATCAATAGCTGTTGGCAAAAAAGCTGCTGGGTCTATATATTTTGAAGTACCATCTGACGCAAAAGATATAGAGATTGAATTTGATGATAATGCATACAGTGATGGTAAAATAATATTTAATATTGATTAATTTCTAAAAAAACTTCTCAATGATAAATATATCATTGAGAAGTTTTTTGGACAATTTAGGTCCATCCCCAATTGCTTGTTATTCTATTCCTAAGTATTCATTATATGTTACTTCTCTATCTACTAACTTATCTTTCTTTATATCTAATATTCTATTTGCTACTGTTTGAGTTAATTGATGGTCATGTGAAGTAAATAATATAATTCCCTTATACTTTTTCATTCCTTCATTTAAGGCTGTAATACTTTCCATATCTAAATGGTTTGTTGGTTCATCAAATATAAGAAGGTTTGCTCCAGATAGCATCATTTTAGAAAGTACACATCTTACTTTTTCTCCTCCAGATAAAACATTTACTTTTTTTAGTGCTTCTTCTCCAGAAAATAGCATTCTTCCTAAAAAGCTTCTTACATAGGTTTCATCTGGGTCTTTTGAATACCCCCTTAGCCAATCTGTTATAGATAGGTCTGATTCAAATAAATAATTGTTGTCTTTTGGGAAATAATTTGTTGTTATTGTCGTTCCATAATGTATCTCCCCTGAGTCTGGCTCTAACTCACCTGCTAAAATTTGGAATAGTACAGTTTTTGCATTTTCGTTATCTGCTAAAAAAGCTATTTTGTCATTTGGCTTTACAGTAAAAGATATATTATCTAATATTTTTTCTCCATTAATTGTTTTAGATATATTTTTAACTTCTAGTATTTCTTTTCCTGGTTCTCTATCTGGTTTAAAATCTATATATGGATATCTTCTATTAGAAGGTTTTATTTCATCTAATTCTATTTTCTCTAATGATTTTTTCCTTGATGTAGCTTGTTTAGATTTTGATGCATTAGCACTAAATCTAGCAATAAACTCTTGAAGCTCTTTTATTTTTTCTTCTTTCTTTTTATTAGCCTCTTTCATTTGTTTTAATGCAAGCTGACTTGACTCATACCAAAAATCATAATTTCCAGGATATACTTTAATTTTTCCGAAGTCAACATCTGCAATATGTGTACAAACTTTATTTAAAAAGTATCTATCATGTGAAACTACAATAACCGTATTCTCAAAATTAATTAAAAACTCTTCTAACCAATTTATACTTTTTAAGTCTAAATCGTTTGTAGGCTCATCTAATAGCAAAATATCAGGATTACCAAATAAAGCTTGTGCTAATAATACCTTAACTTTATCTTTTGCTTCTATTTCACTCATAAGTTTGTAATGTTTGTCTGACTCAATTCCTAAGTCATTCAAAAGTACTGCTGCATCTGATTCGGCATTCCATCCATCAAGCTCTGCAAATCTTTCCTCAAGTTTTGCAGCTTTCATACCATCTTCCTCAGAAAAATCAGGCTTTGAATATATAGCCTCTTTTTCCTTCATTATGCTATATAATTCCTCATTTCCCATTATAACAGTATCCATTACTGTATAGCCTTCAAAAGCAAAGTGGTCTTGTTTTAATACAGAAATTCTTTCATTTTTTTCTTTTGAAACTTCACCTTTACTAGGCTCTATTTCTCCAGATAGGACCTTTAAAAATGTTGATTTTCCAGCACCATTTGCTCCAATTATTCCATAACAACAACCTTTGTTAAACTTTATATTAACATCTTCAAATAATGTTCTTTTTCCAAATCTTACTGTAACCCCTGTTGCTATTAACATTCTAAATTCCTCCTTTAACATTTTTTTTGTATTATGTTTCTTATCGAATTTTTTCGTCCTCTAGTCACGTCTTTCTAGCCCAATTTTCGAACTTAATTTGTTTAAAACTTTTCCCTATTTTCTCCTTTAATCAAGCATTCCTTTTTTCTTTAACCATAATGATGCTACAATTCCAATTAAAATTGAAATCATTACAATTACTGCAAATCCGAAATGGACTATTCTGTAGAGGTAATCCTACATTCATTCCCCAATAACTTGCTATCATTGTAGGTATTGCTAATATAATGGTGATAGAAGTTAAATATTTCATAACACCATTTAAGTTATTTGAAATTATTGATGCATATGCATCCATTGTGCCTGTTAGGATATCTCTGTAGATTCTTGCCATTTCAATTGCTTGTTTGTTTTCGATAATAGCATCTTCTAATATATCCTCATCTTCATCATATAACTTAATTAAATTACCTCTCATTGTTTTTTCCATTACAACTTCATTTGATTTTAATGAGGTTGTAAAGTATACTAATCCCTTCTCTAAACTTAGTAATTTTAGTAGTTCTTTATTTTTCATTGAATCTTTTAAAACATTCTCTGCTATCTCTGTTTCTTTATTTAATTTTTTTAGCAAATTTAAAAACATCTCTGCATTGGAATAAAAAATTTGCAAAAGCATTCTACTTTTTTTATAAGTTATCATGTTTCTACTTTTTTTCTTTGTAAGCTCCTCCATAATAGGATTTTTACTTAATGATACTGTTATGATGTAATCATCTCTTACAAATATAACTCCAATAGGCATTGTGCTATATACTTTTGCACCATATTCAATTTCCATTATAGGTGTATCAATTATAAATAAAATTGTATTATCATCATCTTCAACATCTATCCTGGCTTTTTCCTCTGAGTCTAATGCATATCTAATAAAATTTTCTTGAATCCCAATATTTTCACACACTGTTTTTATTTCTTCATCACTCGGTGAAACCATGTTTATCCAGTTTCCCTTTATATACTCATTTGTCTGTACTGTTAAATTTGTTTCCATATCTGTTCTATACATTTTAAACATAGTTATCACCCCTCAGTACAATATATTAACATAATTATTTAATAATTACAACTTAAATTCGAAAAAATATTGACAAAAGTTTATTTTAGAATTATAATATTTATGTTGTTTGCTTAATATTTAATATTTTTTATATTAAGTTAAATGAAATGCGCCATTAGCTCAGTTGGTAGAGCAGTTGACTCTTAATCAAATGGTCGGAGGTTCGAATCCTCTATGGCGCACCAATAACGTATCTGTTCGAACTAAACTAATTGAACAGAATTGATACAAAATTTGGAGGTTTATTAAAGATTTTTTTAGAAAATAAATGAATTTTATTTAACTCTTCGGTATAATCTGTGTATAATAATCTATATGCAAGTTGATTGATATTTGTATCAATTGTCAATAGATTCTAAAAGTTGTAGATAAATACTCCGTTGCGCACCAAAATAGGAGTAATGATGGATGAGTAGAATCAAATGGGAAGAACGAATGAATAAAAAGCATTGGGAAGAAATGCAAAAGTATAAAGAATTTAATAAGGATAATTTTAAGAAAATAGATAAATTTTCTCATATTTTTAGCAATATTTTTAATTTTTTTCGTTACACTGCACTTACTATATGTATTATTGCAATTATTGTTGCCGGAATAATATATCTTTCTTATGTAATAGGTCTAAATTCGCAATATTTATAATAAAATCCCTTATTTTAAAAGGGATTTTATTTATTCTTCCAATTTATTTAATATTTCATTAACAGAATTATTGTCCTGATTATCTTTTTCATTATTTTCATTATTTTTACTATTTGTTTCTATTGTTTTTGTTCCTTTTTTTATAATTCTTGTCATAGGGTCATAAGTATCTTTAGAAAGTAGCGTTTTAGATACTACCTCTCCATTTTGTTTAAGTATTCTATATGCTTCGCTAGTACAACCTCTATATCCAGATTGTTCAACCACTTCTTTACCTTCCGCTAAAGTAGAATCATTTTCATATTTTGTAGTATATGGTATATATGATTTAACAACTGATTGTATTGTAACTTCATATTCTGTTTCTTCCTTTATACCATGTATGCTCATCATGCATACTCCATTTTTAGAGCTTGCTTCTATTTTTATAGGGTAACTTCTATTATTTTTAAATTTAAAATCTATTGCTCCCCATGCTACTGTTGCATCTCTTCCTGGATCTACATATGATGTAAGAAATTGATGATTACTTCTATCTACTATCTCCAAATTTGCTAGTAAAACTGCATTATATAATGTTGATGAAGTTTGGCAAATTCCTCCTCCTACATCTTGTACAACTCTACCTCCTGCATATGCTCCAGCTTCTTTGTATCCTTCTGCAATTGTTCTTTCTCCTACTGTTTGATTATATGAAAATGTTTCTCCTGGCATTATAATTGTGCCATCTATTTTCTCTGTAGAAATTGAAATATTGTTACTTCTATTTTTGTTAGTAGGATCGTATCTTGTAGAATATTTTCCAAGTTCATCAGGGAATGCTTCTTCTCCCAAATCTGCAATTGTTTTGTCAGGTACAGTTATTTTTAATGGTATAGTATACTCTTGCTTATCTTCTGCTAAAATTTTTTCTGCCTCTTCTAGAGAAATTGCAAAATCCACTCCGTTTACATGAGTATGAACAGTTGTAGGATTTTCTGTAATATATGCATCTTGTGGTTCTTTGTATATTTCATTCTTTATATCTTCCAAATTTATTTCATCGGGTTTAATATTCACTGTTGGAATTTCTATAATATCATATTTTTGTTTTATATCTTTAATTTCATTTATTATAGTATTTTTTAGTTCATCTTTTTTTATAGAAAGTCCTTCTTCCCCTTTTACAATAATTAAGCTTTCATCTTCAATATAATAACTACTTTGAACCACAGCACCTGGCAATTTTGATTCAATATCATCTAACTTTTCGTTCAAATTTTCCTCATTATAGTTAAACTTACATTCTATCTCTTTGCCAAATAACATGCTATATAATATACTATAATTATTTTTTACTATATTACCCTCTCTACCTATATTGAGTGCTTCATTAACTGCTGTATCTAAATCAAAATTTGCATCCAATTGGTTTGCATTCAAACTGGTTTCATAATCGTCTTTTTTAAGAATTATTTCTTCTGTAAGTTTATTTTCTATTAACTGGCTTAATGTTTCTTTTGCTTCTTCTCTTGTCATATTGCTAACATCTATTCCCATTATTGATACTTTACCAAGTATTTTTTCATTTCCTATATTTATAATTGAAAAAATAATAGAAAAGATTAACAAAATTGCTATTAATATTGGTATTAATAAAAATTTAATTTTATTTTTTTCTTTGTTCCCAGCTTTTTTGCTATTTTTTAGTGTTTTATTATTACTTGTTTCTCCACTTTCAGCTTGTTTTTCAGTTTCTCTTTCAACTATTTCTATTTTTCTGTCTCCGATTTTTTCTTTAATTGTGTTGCCTCTCTCTTCCCCAGATTTTTCTGCTATCATTTCTTTTTTTTCATCTTTATTATTAACTATTTCTTTTTTTAATTCTTTATTCTCTTTTGAGTCTGTATGTTTAGTTACTTTTTCTTTTTGTTTAACTTCCTTTTGAGTAGATTTTGTTATTTTTTTATCTTTTATGTTCTTCTTTCTTGCTGGTTCTTTCCTTTTAACTCTTTTTCCTTCTTCTTTCATATTTTATCTTCAACCTTTCCCCTTAAACCAAGTGGTTTTCGCCATGATACTTTATACTTATTTTATACATTTTTCTATGATAATATTACCATAACAAATTATTTTTTACAACAGATTTTTCGCTATATTTTTACAAAAAATTTCTTTTACACTGGACATTTTTTCTTTTTTTATATATAATATGAAAAGCATTAAATACACTACTTTTTTATTATGTGATTAAGAAAGTAAATTTTAAAAAAAGAGGTTGATATAAATGGTAGGAGATATGATTTCAAGAATTCGTGAGGAAAAAAACATTAAAAAGTCAGACCTTGCTAGAAGTACAAATATCAATGTTGGTCATATTTCACACATAGAAAATGAAGAAAGAAATCCCAGCCATAGAGCACTAAAGGCAATTTGCAGAGCTTTAGAAATACCTTACCAGCCTTTAATGTACACTTATGATAAAGTTTTTACTGATGAGCAAATGGAAAATAAGATGTATGAACACATTTCGTATAATCAAGTGTTGGCTGTAGATTCAATTAACTCTTTTATGGAAATTCCAGTAGATTTTCCTTCAGCTGCTTTAGCTGTAAAAGTTAATGACAATTCAATGGAACCAAAAATTGAAAAAGACTCTTATGTTTTTATTGAATTTAATACTCCATTGGAAAATAAGGATATTGCATTAGTAGATTACAATGGCAAAATTATGATACGAAGATATGTTATAAAAAAAGATTGCTTTGTATTAAGAGCAGATAACAAAGGTTTTGATGATATTATTTTATCTAAAAATGATAAATATAGTTTCATAGGGAAAGTTCTTGGAACTAACACAGGTGTTATTTTTTAAAAAATTTTTAACTTTTTTTAAAAAAACTATTGAATATTTTGTATTTTAATAATATAATTTGTTATATTATGATAGATTTTTACAAGAGATAAAAAGGAGATTAAAATGGAACTAGTAAAAAACATATTTTTTAATACAGATAAATTAATTGAAAATAGTAAAATTAAAATTTCTTATACAGGCAAACTATTTCAAAATAATTCTG
>CALYAE010000048.1 GCA_944393435.1 uncultured Clostridia bacterium | reverse complement strand
TTCTAGATGTATTGATAATGAGATTTTAATGTTTTTAAGAAGTAGTAAAAAATTAAATTCAGAAGTTTATTTAGATGATCCTATTGGAAAAGATAAAGATGATAATACCGTTACTTTACAAGAGGTTTTAGAAAATCCTGAAAAAAATATTGAAGATGAAGTGGACTTAAAGTTTAAAATTAAAAAACTTTATGAAAAAATGAAAGAAGTTTTAAAATCAAGAGAAAAAACTATTTTAGAATTAAGATTTGGGCTAGGTGGTAAAAAACCACAAACCCAGAACCAAATTGCAGATAGTATGGGAATCTCCCGCTCTTATGTTTCTAGAATTGAAACCAAGGCAATTCACAAGTTAGCTCAAGAGTTAAAAGAATAAGTTAGTAATAATAATAGGACCAAAGGGGACTGTCCCCAATAGTCCTATTTTTTTACATTTAACATCCTTAATGCGTTTAAAATGGCTATTACAGAGACTCCCACATCTGCAAACACTGCCCACCACATGCTAACAATTCCCAGTGCTGTTAAAATGAGTACTAAGATTTTAACGATAATGGCAAAATAAATATTTTCTTTTACAATTCTCATGGTTTTCTTAGCAATTTCAATTGCTTTACAAATTTTAGATGGTTCATCTGTCATAATTACTATATCTGCTGCTTCTATTGCGGCATCTGATCCAACTCCACCCATTGCCACTCCAATGTCAGAAAGTGCTAATACTGGTGCATCATTAATACCATCTCCAGCAAATAGTAATTTTCCATTGTTTGTTTTACTTTTTAATAATTCCTCTACTTTTTTCACTTTTCCGTCTGGTAAAAGTTCTGCATATACTTCATCCATTTCTAGCTCTTTTGCTACCGCTTCTGCTACTACTTTTTTATCTCCTGTAAGCATTACTGTTTTTTGAATATGGTTCTTTTTTAAATCTTGGATTGCTTTTTTAGCATCTTGTTTAATCTTGTCTGCAATAACAATGGTTCCTGCAAATTTTTGGTCTATGGCAACATATAAAATAGTTCCTACTTCTTGACATTCTTGATAATCTATATGACATTGTTTCATTAATTTATCATTGCCAACTAAGACCTGTTTATTTTCTACTATTGCTTCTACACCATAACCTGAAATTTCTTTAGTTTCAGTAACTAAGTGATTATCTATCTCTTTTTGATATGCCCTTTTTAAAGATAGTGAAATAGGGTGGTTTGAGAAACTTTCTGCATAAGTTGCTAGTTTTAATAATTCTTCTTTTAAAATGTCTACTGACTCTATTTTTTGTACTTCAAATACGCCTTCTGTTAAAGTTCCTGTTTTATCTAATACCACGATTTCAGTTTGGGCTAATGCTTCTAAATAATTGCTACCTTTGACTAAAATTCCACATTTTGATGCTCCTCCAATTCCACCAAAAAATCCTAATGGAATTGAAATTACCAATGCACAAGGACAAGATACTACTAAAAAGCTAAGTGCCCTATATACCCAGTCTGTAAAGTTAGCATTTGGTAATATCATGATTGGTACAATAGCTAGTAAAATGGCAATTATAACAACAATTGGGGTATAATATTTAGCAAATTTAGTAATAAAATTTTCTGATTTTGATTTTCTACTACTTGCATTTTCTACTAAATCTAATATTTTGCTAACAGTAGATTCTCCAAATTCTTTTGTTACTCGAATATGAATAACACCTTCTTGATTAATGCAACCACTTAATATCTCATCATCTTTTTTCACACTCTTTGGAACCGATTCCCCTGTTAAAGCAGAGGTATCAAGCATGGATTTTCCTTCTACTACAATTCCATCTAGTGGGATCTTTTCCCCTGGTTTTACCACAATCACTTCTCCAATTTTTACTTCATTTGGATCTACTTTTTCTAATTGCTCTCCTCTTTTTACATTTGCAAAATCAGGTCTAATATCCATTACACTTGCAATGGATTTTCTTGATTTGTCTACTGCATAACTTTGAAATAATTCTCCCACTTGGTAAAATAACATAACTGCAACTGCTTCTGCAAACTCCCCAATGATAAAAGCACCTATTGTTGCTATTGTCATTAAAAAATTTTCATCAAATACTTCTCCTTTTAAGATATTACGAATTGCTTTGTATACAATTGGCATACCTACTATGATATAGCTTACTAGATAAATCCCATTTTCTACCCATTCATTGGAAAATGGAACACTTAGTGCTATTAAAAATAGTAAAAATGCAATGATTACTTGTAACAGTCTTTTTTTCATGGTTAGCCTCCTATACCCTTTCTAACTTTATATTTGTTTTTTTCTTACTTATGTTCAATATGTTCTATGCCCAATTCAAATAAACCTTTCACATGGTCATCATCAATAGCATAATATACTTCTTTTCCCACTCTTCTACATTTTACGATACTCATTCTTCTTAAAGTTCCTAATTGATGGGAAATAGAGGATTTGCTCATTTCTAATACATTGGCTATATCACATACACACATTTCATTTTGATCTAAAGCAAATAATATTTTGGCTCTTGTAGTATCACCTAATATTTTAAAGAATTCTGCTAATTTATTAAATAAATCATCTTCTGGCATTTTATTTAACGTATCTTTTACCACATCTTGATGGATAATATTACAATCACAGATAAATTCATTTTTTGACATTCTTATCACTTCCTAACTTTATCAACCTTTTGTTATATCATATTCATATAGTTGAGTATATATTCAACTATACAACTATTATAGTTGAATGTTTATTCAATTGTCAATAGTTTTTTTCAATATTTTTAATAAATTAATCATCATCTTATATCATAAAAAAACAGGGGATGTCCTTCACCATCTGGTAACATTCTCTGTTTTTCTTTCATTGTCTATTTTATTCATCTATACTTTTTACCACTCTACAAGGATTTCCATTCGTTCTTTAATTTGAATTGGATGGCCTGCTGCATAAATACCACAATTTGGTCCTATAAATACATTATCACCAATTGTAATTTCTGTTGCGTCTAAAATTACCAAATTATGATTGGCATAAAAGTTTTCTCCTATTGTGATATGAT
>CALYAE010000047.1 GCA_944393435.1 uncultured Clostridia bacterium | reverse complement strand
TGTAAGTGATAAATTAAAATTTTTTAAAGAAAATAAAATTGATTTATGTATAGAAGATAGTTATGAAACTTGTAGAGAATTAACAGATAATGGTATTAAATCTATTTTAATGACAACAAAAATGAATACTGATATTAATGACAAAGAAATTGTAAGAGTAAATAATTGGAATGAGATTTATGACGAAGTAGAAAAATATAAAAATAATCTTTAATTTTTTGTTGCAATACCTAAAAAATTATGTTAAATTATAAACAACAGTTGTAGCAAAAAATTGCCAATTTGTACATACAATTTTGCAATATATTGCTATAACAACATTTGAAACGGAAATAAGTAACTTTTTTGTGATAAACTTTTCGAAAACGTCTCTCGCAAACGAGCCATAAAGAATAACAGATAATCTCTTATCTGTTATTTTTTGTTTTGTTCACTGGTAAATTATTAGGTGGAAAATGTTCTATATGTGGTAAAGATAAGAATAAATAAAAAACTACAATTAAACGATTGCTTTTATCCTCTAATTATTGTATAATGATTAAGGTTTCAAAAATAAGGAGTGATATCGAAGTGGTCATAACGAGCTGCACTGGAACTGCAGTACCTTCAGAAATGGGGGCCGTGGGTTCGAATCCCACTCACTCCGCCAAATAAAAATAGGAAATAAAAAATGAAGCAAAAATTAGAACAAATAATAGAACCACTATTAGATTGGTATCAAGAAAACAAAAGAATCTTACCTTGGAGAATAAGCAAAAATCCATATTGTATTTGGATTTCCGAAATTATGTTGCAACAAACGAGAATAGAAGCCGTAAAAAGCTATTATTCTCGTTTTATGCAAGAAATACCCACTATTCATGATTTAGCTAACATACAAGAAGAGAGACTTTTAAAATTATGGGAAGGATTGGGATATTATAATAGAGCTAGAAATTTGCAAAAAGCAGCCAAGATAATAGAACAATCTTATCAAGGAAAAATGCCGACAACTTATGAGAAATTAATTACTCTACCAGGAATTGGAGATTACACAGCAGGAGCAATTGCCTCTATTGCTTTTAATGAAAAGGTACCAGCAGTAGATGGAAATGTATTACGTGTAATATCAAGAATAATAGGAAGCAAAAAAGATATTTTACTTCCAGAAACTAAAAAAGAAATCAGCAAGTTATTAATTAATATCATGCCACAGCAAGCAGGAAATTTTAATGAGGCATTAATGGAACTAGGAGAGTTACTTTGTGTTCCAAATGGAGAGCCTACTTGTTCCAAATGCCCATTAAACAAGATCTGCAAGGCATATCAAGAAAATTTGGTAAATGAAATACCAGTAAGATGCAAAAAAGTAAAACGTAAAATAGAAGAAATGACAGTATTAGTTTTTACAACAAAAGAGGGAAAAATAGCAATTAGAAAGAGAACTAAACAAGGTGTTTTAAAAGATATGTATGAATTTCCCAATTTAGACAAAAACTATACGGAAGAACAATTAATAAACTACTTACAGGAAAAAAAGATACTAGCAGAAAAAATAGAGTTTTTAGGAAATTTTAAACATATATTTACTCACATAGAATGGAAGATGATTGCTTATCTGGTAATCGTAAAAAAAGAGGAATTAGATTATATGTGGGTAACACAAGAAGAATTGAAAAAGAAATATGCATTACCAACAGCTTTTAAACAGCTTATGAGATAGTTTTTATAATAAAATTGAAGGAGAAAATGTGATGTATAAAACCTACTATCAATCTCCACTAGGAGAGATTTTATTGGCAAGTGATGGAGAAAATTTAATTGGACTATGGATAGATAATCAGAAATATTATTTGGAAAAGTCAGAAGAAAAATTAGTAGAAAAAGAAAATTTAGAGATATTTAATAAAACCAAAAAGTGGTTGGATAGATATTTTAAAAAAGAAAAACCAAAAATAGAAGAACTTTCACTTAAAACTAATGGGAGCGAATTTAGACAAAATGTATGGAAAATATTGCGAGAAATTCCTTATGGGCAGACAACTACTTATGGAGAAATTGCTAAAAAGGTAGCTAAAATGATGAAGAAAGAAAAAATGTCAGCCCAAGCAGTAGGAAATGCAGTTGGACATAATCCTATTTCTATTATTATTCCATGCCATAGAGTTGTAGGGGCAAATGGAAACTTAACAGGATACGCAGGTGGAATCGATAAAAAAATAAAATTATTAGAAATAGAAAAGGTAAATATGAAAAATTTTTTTGTTCCTAAAAAAGGAACAGCTATATAGGAAGGAGATTTGTTATAACTAATGAATACAATAATCGGTTTATTCATACCATTTTTGGGAACAACATTAGGAGCTGCAATGGTTTTTCTAATGAGAAAAGAGATGAATAAAAAAATAGAGAAACTTTTATTAGGATTTGCATCAGGCGTTATGATTGCAGCATCTATATGGTCACTTGTGATTCCAGCAATCGATATGGCAGAAGAACAGGGAAAAGTTGCATGGATACCGGCAGCTGTTGGGTTTCTATTAGGAATTGTATTTTTGTTAATTTTAGATAGCCTAATTCCACATTTGCATTTAAAAACAGATAAGCCAGAGGGCGTGAAAGCAAAACTAAAAAATTCTACCATGATGGTGTTAGCTGTTACCCTACATAATATACCAGAGGGAATGGCAGTAGGTGTTGTATTTGCTGGAGTTCTTGCACAAAATGCGGGAATTACTTTAGCAGGTGCAATTGCACTTTCCATTGGTATTGCTATTCAAAACTTTCCGGAAGGTGCTATTATATCAATGCCCTTAAAAAGTGAGGGAATGTCTAAAACGAAAGCCTTTGTTTATGGAGCGTTGTCAGGAATTGTAGAACCAATTGCTGCTATTGTTACGATTCTTCTAACTAGTACAGTAGTACCAATCTTACCATATATTTTATCTTTTGCAGCTGGTGCTATGATTTATGTAGTAGTAGAAGAATTGATACCAGAGTCGCAAGCTGGTGAACATTCTAATATAGGAACAATAGGTGTGGCAATTGGATTTGTGGTTATGATGATTTTAGATGTGGCATTAGGATAAAAATAGCAAAAAAAAGAGGATATCCAAATAAAAGTAGAAATCCTCTTTTTTGGTGCCTCGAAGTGGAATCGAACCACTGACA
>CALYAE010000046.1 GCA_944393435.1 uncultured Clostridia bacterium | reverse complement strand
ACTTTAATAGCACCAGTTAATCCTATTTTTGTTCTTTCACTAGTTCTTTCTATTTCGTTTTGTGAAACAGTAGTTAAAAGTCTAGCAACCATTTTACCATTCGCATTTGTAGTATTTATATCATCATTCGCACAATCTAAATAAGCATTATTTTCTTCTAGAAAATTCATTATACCTTCCATATCATAAACACTTCTTGTTAGTCTATCTAATTTTAAGACTACTATTGTATTTACCTTTTTGTCTCTTATATCTTGTAATAATCTTTCAAATTCAGGTCTTAAATTACCAGTTTTAGCGCTTATTCCAGCATCTTTATAAACATCATATATTTCATAACCTTTATATTCACACATTGCTCTAAGGCGTTTTTCTTGTTCTGGTAAACTAAATCCTTCTCTTGCTTGATCTTCGGTACTTACACGAATATAAAGTCCTGCTATTTTCTTTTCTTCATTCATTATCTAACACTCCCTTTCTACGAAAAAAGAGGAGACAAAAGCATTAACAAGTAATACTCTTGACTCCTCTTAAATTAACATTATAAATTTTATTTGAATGAATTCTTATTTTGACCATAGTATACCTCACTTTAATAAAAGACGGATAATGCTTGTCATTTATTTATTATTTATAATATATTTTTTCTTTAGATTTGTCAAGTATATTAAAATTGTATGATATAATATTTTGTGCAATTATAATAGATGTATAACATTTATTCCAATTGCCATAACAATATCAGGTTCCCAAGTTATGATTAGATTTGCAGTAAGGTAGGTACACTGGCCTGCAAATAACAAACAAGTTTATCATAACTTGCCTAATATTGTTAAGTTTTCTCGGCATAAAATATTTTATATTGTGAATAATTGCACAGTGTAAGTTTGTCAAACCTATAAAATGACCTAGACAAGGAGTTTATATGAAAAAACAAACTATCACTCAGTAGATGAGATACAGAGAGTCTCTCATCAAATACGCCAAGAAGCATGGCGTAACTAAAACGGCCATCAAGTACAACACCAATAGACAATATATCTATAGGTGGTTAAACCGATACGATGGTAATATTCGTTCTCTTGCTAATATGAGTACAAGGCCTCATTCACATCCTAAAGCTCATACTGATGATGAAATTAAACTCATATTAGATATGTGGAAAAGAAATCAAGACACGGGTTTAATTGTTTTTTGGGTAAAGTTAAAACAACGTGGTTATAATCATAGACCAGAAGTTTTGTATAGAGTTATGAAAAGATTAAAACTTTACGACTCTAAACCTACCAAAAAAACTAAAAAGAAAACTAACCCTTATGTCCAAATGACTTTTCCCGGAGAACGAATACAAGTTGATATTAAATATGTTCCATCTGAATGTATTGTTGGTGATGAAAAATTTTATCAATATACTGCTATAGATGAATTTTCTAGATTTAGATATATTCAAATTTATAATGAAAAATCTACTTATATATCTAAGAAATTCATACAAGAAGTTATTAAATTTTTTCCTTTTGAAATTAAATGTGTTAGAACAGATAATGGATTAGAATTCACCAACAGATTAGTTTCAGATGTACCTTCATTGTTTGAAACATATTTAAAACAATGTAATATCAACCACGATCTTATCAAACCTTACACACCTAAACATAATGGCAAGGTTGAAAGATCTCATCGTAAAGATAATGAAAGATTCTATAAGAATCGCCGTTTTATCTCACTTGTAGATGCTAGGAAACAAGCACGAAGATATCTTAATGAATATAACAAGTTTCCTATTGCACCATTAGATTGGAAATCTCCAAGCGAGTTTCTTCGTGATTATACCAAATAAGGTCATTTTTTATCCGTGACTTCGTCACTTATGTTTGACAAACTTACAATTAAAATTGTATGATATAATATTTTAAATGAGAGGAGGTTTAAAATATGGATTGGAAAATGCAATTATGTATTTCTATCATTGTTCCTATTGTTAGTTCTTTTCTAACATATTTAGCTGCTGTAAAAAAATCAAAAAATGAGGTTGAAGCAATTAAAATATCTGCTGATAATGAAATTCAAAAAATTAAGGAAGAATCTGAAAAAGAATTAAAGAGAATTCAAAAAGAAACTGACGAGCAAATAAGATTAAAAATTGCTGAAAATAACCTTTCATCAAAATCAAAAGAAGAAGAATTTAAAAATGAAGCAGCAGCAAAATTTTTAGATAATTTTATGAGAAATCCTAAGCAAAGCACTGAAACTTTTAAAGCATTGCAAGAATTTTCAAAAATGTTTGGTACTGATAATCAAAGTTAATCATGGTATTAACTTTTTTATATAGTTTTCAAGTTCTGATAATTTAATTTTCTTACCTAAATTTTGAATATAGATTTCATTTGAATAGTTAAAAGCAAGATATAAATTATCCTTAATAATAATTCTATGTGGTTCAATATAAGTAAGATTAGTTTTATCTATCTTTCTAATACTTCCATTTATAATAGTTGGTGTAGTATTACAAAAATCACATATAATCATTATTCGTTGTTTTAAAGATTCTTCAATCTCTAATTCTTTTTTAATAAACTTAATCATAGACTCCACCTTTCTATGATTTTTTCTTATAAAACGAAAAAATCAATCATTTCTGATTGATTCTATATATCAAAGTTCAAATAGTTCGAACAGATTCGCCATTGGTGGAGATGAGGAGATTCGAACTCCTGTCCAAAAATAAAGCTACATAAACTTCTACAAGTTTAGATGATTAAATAATTTCAAACTATTTTCTAGTAACCATCAACTAATAAAATAGTTCAAGTCT
>CALYAE010000045.1 GCA_944393435.1 uncultured Clostridia bacterium | reverse complement strand
TTGAATTAAAAATAGATGTTGATAAGCTTATATAATAACAAATGCAAAAAAAGAATTGTGTTTTGACAATTATATTTTGCACAAAAAGTGGTTCAACTGTGTGAGCACAATCACAACATTATGCAGGAACTGCTTTTGATGTGGGGCAAAGAATGACAAGTACCCAAAGAAACAGACTAAGAACTTCAGCAGAAACTTCAGGGGTATGGAGTTATGTAGAACCAGCTTCATTAACCCCAACCTGGGTTCACTTTGACAGAAGGAGAGGAACGCCAGCGTGCAGTACAGGGGGATATCCACTGATTAGACAAGGAAGAAAAAAAACATATGTTTGTATTGCGCAAGATGACTTAAATACATTAGGCTATCAAACAGGAGGATTAGATGGAGTATTTGGATCAAAAACCTATCAAGCAGTTATTGCTTACCAACGTAGAGCTGGATTATCAGTAGATGGTATTATTGGGTGTAATACATGGAGAGCATTGCAAGAAGCAGTAGCAGGAACAGGTAGAACTTCTACTACGATTACATCATAGAACTAATGGGGACAGTTCTCTTTGGCCCTATAATGAATAGAAAACAACTTAAAAAATTATAAAATCTTGAAAAAAACTTAAGAAAACGTTAATAAAAATTCGAAAAAAATGTGATACTATAATAAAAAAGATAGTTAAATGGGGAATGAAAATGAAGAAAAACATGAAAAATGAAATGATAAAATTATTTTGGATTTTTATAATGGTAAGTATTATTGGATGTATTGTAGAGACCATTGTATGTATTCTCCAAGAAGGACATTTTGAAATTAGGCAAGGAGTGATCTATGGTCCTTTTATTCCTGTCTATGGTGCGGGAGCAGTTTTATTTTATTCAGTTGTACCTAAAATAACAGGAGCAACAATTAACAATACTAAACAGATTAGTACAATTAAAATTTTCTTTTATACTATGATTTTGGGTGGATTAACAGAGTATATTTTCTCTTATGCACAAGAGTGTTTATTTGGAACTGTTTCATGGGAATATGGTGACATGCTATTCCAACTAAATGGTAGAACTAGTTTAATCCATTGCATTTATTGGGGAATTGGTGGTGTTATATTTATTAAATGGCTATATCCGTATACACAAAAATTAGATGAAATTCAATATGGAAAATATGGTATTCAATTAGCAACAGCAGTTGTATTTTTATTTATGATTTTCAATATGGGAATTTCTATGTTAGCAGGTTACAGACAGTATGAAAGAACAGAGAACATTAAAGCAGATACAGCATTAGAAAAATTTTTAGATCAATGTTATCCTGATCAAGTAATGGATAAAATATTTTCTAATAAAAAAACAAAACAAGAATTAAAAAAGATAAGAAAACCTGCTATAACGAGAACAGTAGAACAAACGATATAATATATGATTAGTATTTAAGCATGATGAAACAGAAAAAGAAAATTACTATCCAAATGGAAATGGAACGATAGATATTTTATAAAATACAGTGAAAACTATAAGGAAATGTGGTATAATCAATATAGGCAATCCAAAATTGCAGTTTAAAGGGAGTGAAAACAATGAAAGCACCACGGGAAAGAAAAGTAAGAGAAACTATTGTTGTGGTTGCAATGCTAGTGGACTCGTTAGTACTCATCAAATATTTATTTTGGGACTTTATGCTGGGGAAAGCCAATATTGCAGTCATAGTGGCACTCATTGCTATCTGGATACTTTGCTTTGTGGTAATTATAACAGATAACTATGAACTAAAATAGTCAAGTTCCAAAACTCCCAAGGGTTCTCCATTATAATAGAGGCCCTTTATTTAATAAAAAAATCAAAAGCGAAAGCTATATTTACAATCGCAACAAAAAAATGTATAATAAAATATGAGGCGAGAAAAGATGAAATTAAATATAGTGATGGTAGAACCAGAAATACCACAAAATACAGGCAATATTGCTAGAACCTGTGCAGCCATTGGTGCAAAACTACATTTAGTAAAACCACTAGGATTTGAAATATCAGATAAATATTTAAAAAGAGCAGGACTAGACTATTGGGATAAATTAGAAATTGAGATACATGAATCTTTATCAGAATTTTTAATTAAATATTCACCGGAAAAACATAGCATGTTTTTTTCTACAACAAAAGGAAAACAGTGCTACTCAGATGTTAATTATGCTAAAGAAAAAGAAATCTTTCTACTTTTTGGAAAAGAAACCAAAGGATTACCAGAAGATTTATTACAAAAATATATTAATCAAACCATTAGGATTCCAATGAGGGAAAATTTACGTTCATTAAATTTATCCAATTCAGTAGCAATTGTAGCTTATGAAGTTTTTAGACAAGTAGGCTTTGAAGAATTAGAACAAATCAGTAGTTATTTTGATAAAAAATGATAGAAAAAACGTCAAAACACTGTACTTTTTAGCAATTTTGTGGTATAATAATATTGTGGTGCGAAAAACACCAAATCCAATATTGGAGGATAGAAAAATGTTTAATGAAGAAATGTTTAGGTTTAATATAGAAAATATACAAAATGATTTAGCAATTGAAGGAATGTCAATTACACAAGAAGATGTGAATATGTTTAAAATGTTTGCTAACCAAGAAGTAGCGATGCCAGAATTAATTGAAATGATAAAAAACCAACCAATTCAATAAAATGAAAAGGCTATTATAAAATAGAACTTAAGAAAACTATTTTTAAATAGCTTTTTTTATTTGTATTTTTGGGTAGAAAAATTACAAAATATATGATATAAAATTGATAGCAGAATAAAGTAAGAAAGATTGTTGAAAATAGATAAAAACATATAGAAAGAAAATGGTAATGAAATGAAAGAACTATATCAAAATAGAAATTCAAAATACTGTTATCCTGATAGTGATGTTTTAATCAATCAATTAAATATTAAAAATACAAAAGATCTGCAATATTATGAAGCAAAAATCACAGCAGCTAAATCTTTAGATTTAAGACAAAAAGGAATTACAGGAAATTTTGATAAAAAACATTATCTTCAAATTCATCAATATTTATTTGAAGATATTTATCCATTTGCAGGAAAATTAAGAGAAGAAAATATCGCAAAAGGAGCATTTCGATTTGCAGAATGGGAGTATATTGAAACAGAATTAAATAAATTGTTGGACCAATTAAAGTCAGAAAAGTATTTAGCAGAGCTTCCAAAAGAACAATTAGCAAAAAGACTAGCCTATTATCTTTCTGAATTAAATGTATTACATCCCTTTAGAGAAGGGAATGGGAGAACAAACAGAGAATTTATTAGACAGTTAGCTTTAAAAAATGGTTATGTTTTAAATCTGGCGAAAGTATCCCCAAAAGAAACTTTAGAAGCAAGCATTATTTCAATTGTAGATACGGAAAAATTAGAAAATATTATACAAGAATGTTTGGAAGAAAAACAGTAAGCACTTTTAAAGCAAAAGAGGAATAAAAATGAGTGAACACAAATTATGAGCAAATGATAGGAACTCAAAATGTTAAACAAAACATAGTGAGTTCTTTTTTTGTGGAAAGGGAATATTTATCGCAAAAAATGGATATATTATAGTGAAATGGAGGTTAAAGAAATGATTAAAATGATAGAATTACCATATCCATTAGATGCTTTAGAACCGTATTACTCAAAACAGACTTTAGATTTACATTATCATATTTTATATAAGGGATATGTGGATAATACGAATAAAGTACAAAATCAATTAAAAGAGGCAAGAGAAAGCAATGATTTTTCTCATATCAAATGTTTAGAAAAAAATTTAAGCTTTTTTGGTTCAGGAATTATTTTACACGAACTATTTTTTAAAAATATGGGACCTGCTATTCCAACAAGCCCATCTGTTTCTTTAATGGAACAAATCCAAAAAGACTTTGGAAACTATGATCAATTTAAAATGCAATTTACAGAGGCAGCAAAAAATGTGGAAGCATCAGGATGGTGCTTATTGGTTTGGGAACCTCGATTTGAAAAGCTAGAAATTTTACAATGTGAAAAACATCAAGATTTGACACTGTGGGGCTGTATTCCACTATTTGTTTTAGATATGTGGGAACATTCTTACTATTTACAATATCAAACAAAAAGACCAGAATACATTCAAGCCTTTTGGAATATTGTTAATTGGAATGAAGTCAATAAACGTTTTCAGAAAATAAAATAAAAATATTAGAATGTGTCAAGAGATAATCTTTTATACTAAACAAAAATGTTTTGTATAAAGGATTCTTTTTTTTTTTTTTAATAAAAAAATTTTCAAAAAATACTTGCTATTTATATTATCTTGTATTACAATTTAATCGAAGTGGAGAGAAGTGGTGAAAAGTGGAACAAAATGTTAGCGAGGTGAAGAAAAGTGTTAATAGGTGAATATGAGCATTCTCTAGATGTAAAAGGCAGATTAATCTTACCAGCAAAAATTAGAGAAGATATGGGCGAAAAATTCATCATAACTAAAGGACTGGACGGATGTTTATTCGGCTTTTCACAATTAGAATGGGCTAACTTTGAAGAAAAATTAAAAACACTTCCACTTACCAATAAAAATGCAAGAGATTTCGTAAGATTTTTCTTATCAGGTGCAACAGAATGTGAAATGGACAAACAAGGTAGATTTTTAATAGCAGGAAATTTAAGAGAATATGCAAATCTAGAAAAAGATGCCGTAATTATCGGTGTAGGTACTAGAATTGAAATTTGGAATAAAGAAAAATGGAAATCTTACAATAGTGATGAAAATATTTCAGCAGATGAAATTGCAGAAAATATGACAATGCTTGGTATATAACTTGAAAAAGTTTATATAAAACACAAAAGAATTAGAAAATACAAAAGATAAGCCTTTGCAAAAGATAAAAAAACAATACAAAAGATAAAAATTAGAAAAATGATACAAAAGAAAAAGAACTTTAATTCTCTACAAAAGATGACAAGTTCCAAAGATAAAATTTTATAGTTTACGAATGTAAAAAAATAAATTTACGAAAGAAAAGCAAGTAAAAAAGACACAAAAGAAACCATTCATTTGATAAAAATTTTCCTTACTCTACCAAAGATAAAAGAAAGAACGAAAGATATGAAAAATACAAAAGAAAAAATAAAATAAGTAAGTAGCACGTAGTTGGTATGAAGCATACCAACTTCTTGTGCTATTAAAAAGAATCAATTCTTAGGTTAATATAATATCCTAGCTCAAGAAGGGAAAGTAAATGGAATTTAAACATGAGCCTGTTTTATTAAAAGAATGTATAGATGCCTTGAAAATTAAACCAGATGGAATTTATGTAGATGGAACTTTAGGCGGAGCAGGGCATAGTTTGGAGATTGTAAAAAGATTAAGCCAAAAGGGAAGGTTAATTGGAATAGACAAAGATAAAGAGGCTCTAGAAGCTGCATCCAAAAAATTAGAAAATTATCCAAATGTAACTTATGTTCATGGAAATCATGATGATATAAAACACATCTTGCAAGACTTAAATATCCAAGCAGTAGACGGAATTTTACTTGATTTAGGGGTTTCATCCTATCAATTAGATGAAAAGATAAGAGGGTTTAGTTATATGTCAGATGGTCCTTTAGATATGAGGATGGACATATCTTCTGGTATAACAGCAAAAGATGTGGTTAATACCTATTCAGAAGAAGAACTTTCTAAAATTCTATGGGAATATGGAGAAGAAAAATTCAGCAAACAAATTGCTAAAAATATTTGTAAAACTCGTCAAGAACATGAAATTACAACAACTAAAGAGTTGGTAGAAATCATACAGAATTCTATTCCAAAAGCAAAACAAAAAGATGGGCACCCAGCAAAACGTACATTTCAAGCAATTAGAATTGAAGTGAATAATGAAATAAAGCCTTTATATCAAACTATTATAGATTGTGTTTATTGCTTAAAACAAGGAGGAAGATTAGTTGTCATTACTTTTCATTCTCTGGAAGACAGAGCAGTAAAAAATGCAATGATAGATTTACAAGGAAAATGTACTTGTCCTAGTGATTTACCATATTGTATTTGTAGATATAAATCTTTTGGAAAAGTAATTTATAAAAAGCCAATTACGGCAACGAAAGAAGAACAACAAAGAAATCCAAGATCCAAAAGTGCAAAAGTTAGAGTTTTTGAAAGAATGGATAAAAATGTAAATTAAAGATACAAAAAGAAAAGAGGTGAAACTTATGGCATATATACCTACGAAATACCAATACGAAACTAGTCCTAGGAAACTAAGACCAGAATATGAACCTAAAAAAAATCCGTATGCAAAAAAGAAATCATCAACATTAAAACAAAAACAGCCAAAGGTTCAAGAAAAAAGAAAAATAAAACCAAATGTAAAGATAGTTCTTTATATTTTATTGGGATTTAGTATTTTATTTGCCTTAAGTTATCAAAACTCTTTAATTACAGCAAGTTTTAGTAAAAATGAAGATTTAAAAAAGCAACTAAATAGCTTGCAAAAGGAAAATGCACAATTAGAAATTAGTATACAAAATAATTTGAATCTAGCTAATATTGAAAAAGCTGCTTCTAGTATGTTAGGAATGAAAAAATTAGATGAGTCACAAAAAGTGTATGTGAGTCTTCCAAAAAAAGATTATGTAGAATCAGCTAGTGAACAAGTAGTAGTAACAGAAGAAAAAAGTTTACTAGAGCAATTTTGGGAGGGCTTAACAAGTTGGATTAACTAAAAATAAAAATGATAAAAACAAAGGTATCAAACAGAACAATAGACAAAATTGTTCTGTTTTTTTTAGTGGTGAATAGAATAAAAACAAGAAGAAAATCTTTTTTCATATTCATAAAATGCTATACAGGAAGGGAAGAAGAAAAAATGAAAAAAATCAATAGAGAAAAGCTAAAAAAGCAAAAAAATATAGATACTGTAAAAGAACAAAAGATTATGAAGAAAGAAAAAAAGAAAAAATTTAAAACACAGTTAAAAAGCCAAAAAATAAAAGTAGAAGAAAAAACTAGTAATGTAACTAGAAAGAAAAGAATGAGAAATGAAATACTCATTTTATGGGCGATTTTGTTTGCACTTATTTTCCGAATTGGTTGGATTCAATTTGGAATGGGAGCAGAATTGCAATCGATGGCTTATGTACAACAAACTCTGGATCGAAGTATTAATCCAAGAAGAGGAACGATTTATGATGCTACCGGTAAAACCATTCTAGCTGTAAGTAGTACAGTAGAAACTATTACCGTAAATCCAGTAAATATTGCCAAAGAAGACAAAGAAAAAGTAGCCACAGCACTAAGTAATATATTTGAACTCGACTATGAAACTGTTCTAAAAAGAGTGAGCAAAAAAAGTTCTATTGAAACAATTACTAAAAAAGTAGACAAAGAAAAAGCAGATGAACTACGTATTTGGATGCAAGAAAATAATATTACCACTGGAATCAACATAGATGAAGATACCAAAAGATACTATCCATATAATAACTTGGCATCTCAAGTGATTGGATTTTCAGGAAGTGATAATCAGGGATTAGATGGAATTGAAGCTGTTTATGATGATGATTTAAAAGGGCAAAAGGGAAAAATTCAAAAACTGACAGATGCAACAGGAGGAGATATTAAAAATACAGGAGAAAATTATGTTTCAGCAGTTGATGGAAATGATTTAGTTTTAACAATTGATGCTACCATTCAAGGCATTGCAGAAAAATATCTAGAAGAAGCCTGTATTGACAATGAATGTAGTGATGGTGGGAACATCATTGTGATGAACCCCAAAACAGGAGATGTTTTAGCAATGGCAGGTTATCCAAATTATAACCTAAATAGTCCATTTGAACCATCAACAGAAGAATTAAAAGCAAATTGGGATACCATGTCACAAACAGATAAAAATAGAGCAATGATGGTCCTTTGGAGAAATAAGGCGGTAACAGATACTTATGAACCAGGTTCTACTTTTAAATTAGTTACTACTTCAGCAGCTTTGCAAGAAGGAATTACGACCCCAGATAAAAAGGGAGAATTTACCTGTACTGGTGGAATAGAAATAGCAGGAGTAAGAATTAAATGCTGGAGATCTTATAGACCCCATGGGGCAGAATCTTTAAGAGAGGCACTGATGAATTCTTGTAATCCTGTATTTATTGGACTAGGACAAAAATTAGGAGTTCATACCTATTATCAATATTTAGAAAAGTTTGGATTACTTGGAAAAACAGGAATTGATTTACCAGGAGAGGCAACTAGCATTTTCCTAAAAGAAGACAAAGTAGGGCCAGTGGAACTTGCAACTATTTCCTTTGGGCAAAGATTTGAAATTACACCAATTCAATTGGCAACAGCAGTAAGTACTATTGCAAATGGAGGAGTAAAAATTACTCCTAGAATAGTAAAACAAAAGATAAATAGTCAAACAGGAGAAATAACAGATATCCCTGTTAAGTTAGGAGAAAGAGTAATATCAGAAGAACATAGTCAAGAAATTTTAAGCATGATGGAATCTGTTGTAGCAGAAGGAACAGGAAAAAATGCACAAGTAAAAGGATACCGTGTTGGAGGAAAAACAGGAACTTCAGAAGATGGCGTCAATACCAATAAATATGTAACTTCTTTTGTGGGAGTAGCACCCATTTCAGACCCAGAAGTAGTCGTTTTAGTCACTTTATATAATCCAACAGGAGAAGGGGGACACCAAGGAGGTGCTGTTGGGGCACCAGTAGGAGGGCAAGTCTTATCAGAGGTATTGCCTTATCTAGAATTACAAAAAGATAATCAAACACAAGAAGATATTAAAAAACAAGTAGAAGTACCAAACATAGAAGGAATGACCATTCAAGAAGCTACCAAGGCATTAAAAGAGGTAAACTTAGATTTACAAATTCAAAATGAACCAGAAGATATAGATAAGACAAAAGTAGTTGTGAAAGAGCAACTGCCAAAACAGGGAATTCGTGTATATGAACAAACAAAGATTATTATAGAAATTTAATGATGTACATATTTTTATTGTTTGCTTTGTGCATCATGAAATTTGGAAAAATAATTTTAAAACTCTATACAAAAATAATATTTCAGTATATAATATACACGGAAAAATAGATAAAATAAGGAGAGTTCTATGGAATTAAAAAGTATTTTATCAGGATTAAGTGGGCTTAAGGTAAAAGGCAGTTTAGACTTAGAAATTGCTAAGATTGAAAGCAATTCTAGTAAAGTAAAAAAAGGTGATTTATTTATTGCCATTGAGGGCTTTAAGCAAGATGGCCATGAGTTTATTAAAGAAGCCATCGAAAATGGTGCAAAAGTTATTATGGCACAAGCTGATAAAGTTACTAAAGAAATGGTATCAGACTTACCAGAAGATGTTACCTTCATTTTAGCACCAGATACCAGACATAGTATTGCTATTTGTGCTTGCAACTATTATGGTAATCCTTCTCACAGACTAAAACTAATTGGTGTAACAGGCACAAAAGGAAAAACAACAACTACCTTTATGATAAAAGCATTATTAGAAAAACAAGGTTTAAAAGTAGGACTCATTGGAACAATTTGTACGTATATTGGTGAGAAAAATTTAGGGGATAATGATAGAACTACACCAGAAGCTCTAGAATTGCAGGAAATCCTTAAGAAAATGGTAGATGAAAAATGTGATGTAGCAGTGATGGAAGTATCCTCACAAAGTTTAAAACTAGCTAGAGTAGATGGTTGTGATTTTGATATTGGTATTTTTACGAACTTTTCCAAAGATCATATTAGCCAAAAAGAACATTCTAGTATGGAAGAGTATTTTGAATCCAAAGTCAAACTTTTTGAAATGTGTAAATATGGTTATATAAATGCAGATGATGTATATGCTAGTAAACTACCTAAAATAGTAAGTAGCTGTGAATTTAAGACTTATGGAATTGATAATCCAGCAAATTTATTAGCAAAAGATATTACAGTAACAAATTCTAGTGTAGACTTTAAAGTGAAAATAGGAGATAGAAACCAAAGAGTAAAAACAGGAATTCCAGGAAGATTTAGCGTATATAATTCTCTAGCAGCAATTAGTGTTGCACAAAAATTTGGAGTTAGCAGTGAAAATATCCAAGAGGCACTTATCAATATCAAAGTTCCTGGAAGAAGTGAATTAGTAGATAATGAAAAAGGGCTAACTATCATGTTAGATTATGCTCACAGCCCAGAGAGTTTGCAAAATATTTTAGAAACTGTAAAAACCTATACACAAGGTAGAGTGATTTGTGTGTTTGGTTGTGGAGGAGATAGAGATAGTGGAAAAAGACCTGTTATGGGTGAGATAGCAGGGAATATTGCAAACTATACTATTATTACTTCTGATAATCCAAGAAGCGAAGATCCAGAAGAAATCATGAAACAAATTCAGCAAGGAATTAAAACAACAAAAGGAAGTTATGAAATGATAGTAGATAGGAAAGAAGCAATCAAAAAAGCACTTCAAATGGCAAATAGAAAAGATATTGTGGTGATTGCAGGAAAAGGGCATGAATTAACGCAAGAAATAAAAGGAAAAAAATATCCTTTTGATGAAAGAGAAATTGTAAAAGAAATTTTACAAGATTGATGCTTTCTATAAAAACGGTAATGAAAGCAAACCTTAACACAAACTAAGGAGGAAAACATGGAATTTCAAACTAAGATTATTCTATTATCATTAGCAGTTAGTTTTGTAGTAGCTTTAATGGTAATTCCTATTCTAAAAAAACTAAAAGTAGGTCAATTAGAAAGAAAAGAAGGGCCACAGTCCCATTTAAAAAAACAAGGAACACCAACCATGGGTGGTATTATTATGATTATTACCATCTTAATTGTAGGAATTTTTATGTGTATGGATTATTATAGAGAGGAAGATTTAAGTCAAAAGCAAATTGCTATCAATTTAATTCCACTAATTGGTGCTACTATTGGTTTTGGCATTATTGGGCTAATTGATGATTTAAAAAAACTAATTGGGAAAAACACAGAGGGTTTAAAACCAGCCTATAAAATGCTGGGCTTATTAATTGTATCAGTTGGATTTAGTTTGTGTTTAACACAACTTCTAAATATAGGGACTGATATTTATATTCCATTTTTTAAAACATCTATTTTATTGCCAATCTGGCTTTACATCCCATTTGCAGTGCTTGTAATGCTGGCTACTACTAATGCCATTAATTTAACAGATGGAATCGACGGCCTTTCTACAAGTATTACTGCCATTATACTTACTGCTTTAACCGTAATTGGAATTATTTTAGGAATTAAAGAGATTACCGTATTTGGAAGCATCCTAATTGGAACTTGTCTAGGATTTTTGCTTTTCAACTTACATCCAGCAAAAGTGATGATGGGAGATACTGGTTCTCTTCTATTAGGAGGGGCAATTGCTAGCATGGCACTCTATCTAAAAATGCCACTTTTACTTATTGTTATGGCACTGATTCCGGTAATTGAAACATTGTCTGTTATGATTCAAGTAAGACATTTTAAAAGAACAGGAAAAAGGGTATTTAAAATGACTCCAATCCACCATCATTTTGAATTATCAGGTTGGAAGGAAAATAAAATTGTATCTGTATTTAGTCTAATTACTTTAATTTGTTGTTCAATTGCACTAATGGGAATTTAGTACTAATTTTGCCATATTTAGGAGGAAAACAATGCCAAAGAAACGAAAAACAGTTTCTAAATTTGTAAATCAACCATTCGATTTCATGCTTTGTATTATCATTTTTATCTTATTAGCATTAGGAATTGTTATGGTATTATCAGCATCAGCACCTTCAGCTCTAGCAGAAGGTGGGGAAAGTTATACCTATGCGGGAAGACAATTATTTTTCCGGTATTTTAGGTATTATTTGTAT
>CALYAE010000044.1 GCA_944393435.1 uncultured Clostridia bacterium | reverse complement strand
CATGAAAATTTTAGATAGAATTGGACTAGCCCTTTTTTCCACTTTAGTACTAATTTTTGCAATTATTACGTGTTTGATGATTTTTGGATGGATAGATATAAACTTTGTATTTCATGTCATCTCTAGTGCAATTGCAAACGAGGTAACTTCTAATATTTTACTAGCTTTAAGTGTTTTACTAATTTTACTTGCAATCAAATGTATCTTTTTTGATTCTAGTGCTAAAGAAGAAATGGATTATAAAAATGGAATTTTATTAGAAAATTCAGATGGAAAATTGTTAATTACAAAAGATACATTAGAAAATTTAGTAAATAGCATTGTAAAAGGATTTCCAAGTGCAGAAAATGTTACAACAAAAGTAGAATTAGATAAAGAAAACAATGTAAAAGTATATGTGAACTTGAGTGTAAAAGAAAATGCTATTATTAAAGAACTATCTACCAATTTACAGACCAAAATCAAATCAACTATTAAAAAGACATCTGATTTAGAAGTAAAAGAAGTAAATATTAAAGTAAAAGATATTGAACCTGTAAAAAATATGGTGCAAGAGGCAAATGAAAAATAATAAAACAATTAAAAACAAGGAGGTTCTAAAAAATGAATGATTTTAAAGAACTAAGTAATAAGTATGGAGGAGCAATACTAGGATTTTTAATCGGCTTAGTACTTGCCATTATTCTATTTTGTACAGATTTATACAAAGTAGTTACAGCTATTCTACTTATTATTGCATGTGTTTATTTAGGAAATTATATTCAAAGAAATAAAGAAAATGTAAAAGAAAGAACCAAAAATTTTATTGATAAACTATAAATAAAAGGAGTAATGAGTGATGACAAGAACCCAAACTAGAGAACTAGCTTTTACGTTATTATATAGCTTGGAAATTCAAAAAATTTCAAAAGAAGAAATTAAGGAGCAACTAGCATTATTCCTACAAGAGCAAGAAGTAAAAGAAGAAAAAGTAAAAAACTATATGGAAGAAACAATTCATGGAATAGAAGAACATGAAAACGAAATTTTAGACCTAATTTCACAAAACTTGAAAGAAAAATGGGATATTAGTAGAATTTCAAAAGTAAGTCTTACCTTATTAAAACTTGCCATTTATGAGATGATTTATGCAAAATTACCATATAAAGTAGTGGTAAATGAAGCAGTAGAGCTTGCTAAAAAATATGGGGAAGACCATTCTGCCTTTTTTGTAAATGGTGTACTTGCTAATATTATTAAAAAATTTCATTTAGATGCACAGGAGTAGGAAAAGGAGGATATGTTAGAAAACTAACATAAAAGAATATGACCAATAATCCAATCAGTGTAAGCCAGTTGAATAGATATATCAAAGAAAAATTCGATGAAGATGAATATTTTGCAAATGTTCTAGTAGAAGGAGAAATTTCTAATTTTAAACATCATTCTACGGGACATATCTATTTTACATTAAAAGATGAAAAATCCTTAATAAAAGGAGTTATGTTTAAAACTTATACAGGATATCTAGATTTTGTGCCAAAAGATGGTATGAAAGTAATGGTGCTAGGCAGTGTTTCTGTTTTTGAAAGAGATGGAACCTACCAATTATATGCTAAAGCTATGAAACAGCTAGGAAAATTGGGAGATTTAAGAGCAGCTTATGAAGAATTAAAGAAAAAATTAGAAGAAGAAGGGTTATTTGATTCTTCCCATAAAAAGCCAATTCCCATGATGCCACAAATCATAGGAGTATTAACTTCTAATACAGGGGCAGTCATTCGTGATATTATTAATGTATCAACAAGAAGAAATCCAAATGTAAGAATTAGGCTTTTTCCTGTACCAGTGCAAGGAGAAGGAGCAGGTAAAAAAATTGCAGAAGGAATTAAGTTTATGAATGATCATAAACTTGCAGATGTTCTTATTGTGGCAAGAGGTGGAGGCTCACTAGAAGATTTATGGCCTTTTAACGAAGAGGTAGTAGCAAGAGCAATTTATGATTCTGAAATACCAGTTATATCAGCAGTAGGACATGAAACTGACTTTACAATTGCTGATTTTGTTTCAGATTTAAGAGCACCTACACCATCAGCAGCAGCTGAACTTGCAGTACCTGATAGAATAGAAGTAATGGGCAAAATAAAAAGTTATCAAACAAGGCTAGAGCAAGCCCTAATTCAAAAGGTAAAATTTATGAAATTACGTTATGAAAAATGCATGGCAAGTAGGGTATTTACTCAGCCGTTACAAAAAATCCAAGAACAATACATTGTGCTTGATCAAAAGGTAAAAACAATGGAATATGCTGTGATGCAAAAGTTAGAAAGTAAAAAAGCAAATGCCCAAAATTTAATCTTAAGATTAGATGCACTTAGCCCATTAAAGACATTAGCAAGAGGCTATGGAATTGTTTCTAAACAAGGAAAAATAGTAAAAAGTGTAAAAGAATTAAAACCAGAAGAAGAAATTGAAGTTCGTATTCAGGATGGACAAATCAAAGCCAAGGTAATTGCTTAAGATAAAAAAGCATGACAAAATGAAGAAACCTAAAGAGAAAAACGAAGAAAGAAGAGGTGAAATATATGACAAAAGAAATGAAAACGGTTCTTATTATAATTGGAATTATACTTGTCATATTTGCTATCATATTTGCTGTTTATCAGTATTTTCAAGAAGAACCAATGAATGCTAACACCATTGGTGCAGCTAATGTATTAGAAGATGCTAATACTGGTTTAGAAAATATGTTAAATGAAATATTAGAGGAAGGAAATGTGCAAAACACAGAAAATGCTACAAACGATGTTGGAAATAGTCAAGCAGAAAGTGGACAGTCAAATACAAATACAAATTCAAATGCAAGCGCAAACCAAGATCAAAACCAAGAAGATTTGACAGAAGATGATAACCGTGCAACTCCTAGAGAAGAAAAAGCAATAGAACTTGTCAAAGAAGAATGGATTAAAAACTGGGGAAGTACAGATGGGGTATCCTTTAGTGTAAGTGTTCAAGAAGATGGGAAATATGGAGTTACTGTCTATGATGCTAGTTCAACAGAATATATTATCCTTTATGTTGTAGATGTAGACACAGGAATTGTAAAAGAGAAATAGAAAATAAGGAGATTAGGAAAATATGGCAGAAAAAGAGAAAAAATTAAACTTTGAAGAAACTATGAAAAATTTAGAACAAATAGTAAATGAACTAGAAAAAGGAGATTTAAGTTTAGATACATCTGTTGCAAAATTTGAAGAAGGAATGCAATTATCCAAACAGTGTAGCGAATTCCTAGAAGATGCAGAAAAAAGAATCACTGTTTTGTTAAAAGATGGCGAGCAAATAAAAGAAGAAAATTTTTTACAGGAAGAGGAATAGAAGAAGATGATTGAGGGGATCTTACGTTTTATACAGGAGTATAAATATATCATTATACCATTTTTAGTATGGTTTGGAATTCAGTTATTCAAACTATTATATGATTTAATAACTACGAAAAAGTTTAATTTTAAAAGAATTTTACAAGCAGGGGGAATGCCAAGCTCACATTCAGCAGTAGTGGTTTCATTAAGCACTATGATTGCAAAAGATGTAGGGCTTAATTCACCTATTTTTGGCGTATCTTTAATTTTCGCATTTATTGTCATGTATGATGCAGCTGGAGTAAGAAGAGCAGCAGGAAAACAAGCAAAATTATTAAATAAAATTGTAGAAACACCAGGTCTTACAGGAGTACAAGTCTCTGAAAGGTTAGTAGAAGTATTAGGACATACTCCATTTCAAGTATTAGTTGGTGCTTTCATAGGAATTGTGGTAGGATTATTGGTTTAAAAAACAAGGAGGACACAAAGTGGAAGATATTGAAATTGCAAGAAACACGAAATTAGAAAAAATCACAAAAATAGCAGAAGATATAGGACTAAAGGAAGAAGAATTAGAACTATATGGAAAATATAAAGCAAAGATTTCTCCTGAAGTATTTCAACATAGAAAAGAAAAAAAAGACGGAAAATTAATTCTGATAACAGCCATTAACCCAACTCCATTAGGAGAAGGAAAAACAACGATGGCAATAGGGTTAGCAGATGGGTTAAGGAAAATAGGCAAGAATGCAATTCTTGCTTTAAGAGAACCTTCCTTAGGGCCAGTTTTTGGAATAAAAGGTGGTGCAACAGGTGGAGGTCATAGTCAAATAGCTCCTATGGAAGATATCAATTTACACTTTACAGGAGATATTCATGCAATCACTTCAGCCAACAACTTATTATCTGCCATGATTGATAACCACATTTATTTCGGAAATGAACTTGGTTTTGAAAAAGTCGTTTGGAAAAGATGTGTGGATTTAAATGACAGGCAACTAAGAGTAGTGAATACAGGTTTATCTGGTGAGAAAAATATTATGCCAAGAATGGATGGCTTTGACATTTCGGTAGCATCTGAGATTATGGCAATTTTTTGTTTAGCAACAGATATACAAGATTTAAAAAGAAAAATTGGAAATATTATTGTTGGGTATACAAAAGAAAATAAGCCTATTACAGCAAGAGATTTAAAAGCAGATGGAGCAATGACAGTACTTTTAAAAGACGCTATTGAGCCAAATTTAGTGCAATCTTTAGAAAAAACTCCAGCCATTGTTCATGGTGGTCCATTTGCTAATATTGCACATGGATGTAATAGTGTGATTGCAACAAAATTGGCTCTAAAACTAGGGGACTATGTAGTAACCGAGGCTGGTTTTGGAGCAGATTTAGGAGCAGAAAAGTTTTTAGATATCAAATGTAGAAAAGCAAATTTAAAACCAGATGCAGTGGTATGTGTAGCAACCATTAAGGCATTAAAATATCATGGTGGAATGCCAAAAGAAGAAATAAAAAAGGAAAGTATAGAATACCTAGAAAGAGGATTCCATAACTTAGAAAAACATGTAGAAAACTTACAAAATGTTTTTGGCTTAAATGTAATAGTAGCAATTAATCAATATTCTCATGATACAAAAGAAGAAATTAAATTTTTACAAGAAAAGTTGCAAGAAAAAGGAATAGAACTTAGTTTAGTAGAAGCATGGGAAAAAGGTGGAGAAGGTGCAAAAGATTTGGCTAAAAAAATAGTTGATTTAACAAAGAAACCATCTAACTTCCAATATGTTTATGAATTAAATGAAAAAATACAAGACAAAATAGAAGAAATAGCAAAAAAAATATATGGGGCTCAAGGAGTAGAATATGAAAGGCAAGCACTTCAAAAAATAGAGGAAATTACAAAGTTGGGTTATGCTAGTTTGCCGATTTGTATTGCAAAAACACAATATTCTTTTTCAGATGATCCAAAAAATTTAGAATGTAAAGAGCCTTTTACTATTCATGTACAAGATGTAATTTTAAAAGCCGGAGCAGAATTTATTGTTGTGATTACTGGAAAGATGATGACAATGCCGGGGCTTCCAAAAGTACCAGCAGCTGAAAATATTGATGTGACAGAAGATGGAAGAATTGTCGGAATTTTTTAAAAAAATTGTTTGAATAAATGTGCCAGTTTTGGTTAAAATAATCATAAGTTATTTTAAATAAGAAAGTGGTGCATTTTTTATGTTAAAAAATAAAAAGAAAATGGCAATTGCAATGCTAGTAATCACATTTGTATTTAGTATTTTTTTATCTTATCAAATCTTTTTTAGAAATAGTGAAACTGAAGCATTATCTAAATATGGTTCTAGAGGAGAAGAGGTAAGGCAAATTCAAACCAAATTAAAAAGATGGGGCTATTATAATGGAAATATAGATGGAATTTATGGAAGTCAAACGCAAAAAGCGGTACGATGGTTTCAATCCAAAAATGGGCTAACAGTAGATGGAATTGCTGGAAAAAATACTTTGGCAGCAATGGGAATTTTTAATTCCTCTAATTCTTCAAGTTCTAGTTCTACCAATTCCAATGATTTAAATCTTCTTGCAAGGTTAGTTTATGGAGAAGCAAGAGGAGAACCCTACACAGGACAAGTTGCAGTTGCAGCAGTAGTATTAAACCGAGTAAAAAGTAGTTCCTTTCCGAATACAATTGCAGGTGTAATCTATCAAAATGGGGCATTTGATGTAGTGTCAGATGGACAAATTAATTTAACACCAAACTCCACGGCAAAAAAGGCAGCACAAGATGCCTTAAATGGATGGGATCCAACTTATGGTGCCATTTATTATTTTAATCCAAAAACAGCAACTAATAAATGGATTTGGTCAAGGCCAATGACAGTAACCATTGGAAATCATAGATTTTGTAAATAAATTTCCTTATGGATGGGCTATGTTTTAGGTAAAAAAACATAGCCTGCTTTTTTATTTGTACCAATCAATTATTCTTGACAAATCCTTAGCATATTGATAATATTATGACATAAAATATACGAAAAAAGTATGACAGAAATTTTTAGGGAGGAAGCTATGCTATTTTATCCAAAACTATATCTAAATAGTGTAAAAGAAATTACTTTAGAAACCCTAAATCAATACAAACTAAAAGGACTTATTTTAGATGTAGATAACACCTTGATAGATTACCACGAAAAACTACTAGATGGCTTAGAAGAATGGGTGAAACAGTTAAAAAAGGAAAAGATAAAATTTTATATTGTTTCTAATTCAAACAAAAAACAAAAAATAGAAAAAGTAGCAAAAAAACTAGACATTCCCTATATTTCTTTTGCACAAAAACCATTTAAGAAAGGTTTTAAAAAAGCAAAAGAAAAAATGGGGTTAGAAAATACACAAATAGGAGTGGTTGGTGATCAAATTTTAACAGATGTAATTGGGGCCAATAGATGCAAGATGTTCTCTATTTTAGTAAAGCCAATTGCTGAAAAAGATATATGGATTACAAGATTAAAAAGACCAATCGAAAACAAAATTATACAAAAGTATCAAAGGAGGAACCATGTACATTAACGATATTCACATAATAGCATATTTAGTAGTAGGATTAGTAGGATTAGTAATAGGACAATTCATAGACTGGTGTAATAAACGCTTACCAGATGATAAAAAAGTTTTTTCAAAGGAAATTGTGAGTCAATATTTTAAATCTTTTAAGCCAAACTATTTATTAATGATAATCAATAGCATCATGTATATTGGCTTATTATACAATTTTGGTTTTAGCATTGATTTGGCAAAATATTTACTATTAGTTCCAATGCTATTATCTGCATTTTGTATTGATTTAAAATTGCAAATCATTCCTAATCGTTTGAATTTAGCGATATTTGAAACAGGTTTGTTTTTTACATTTTTATCAGTCATTGCAGATACAAGTATTGGTATCAATAACTTTATAGATAGTCTTTTAGGAATGTTAGTAGGAGGAGGGATTTTCTTACTGATTACTCTTATTGGAGGAGCTATTGCCGGTAAAGAAGCAATGGGCTTTGGAGATGTAAAGCTCATGGGAGCATTAGGCCTTTTTGTAGGATGGGTTAATATCATTATTGTGTCAGTACTCGCCTTTTTATTTGCAGCTGTTATTAGTATTGGTATTTTAATTTTCAGAAAAAAAGGGTTTAATGAATATATTCCATTTGGTCCATTTATTGTAGCAAGTACCTTAATTGTAATTTTTACTCCTCCAGGATTACTGCTTACTGTTGTCCTAAAAATATTTACCTTAGGAATGTACCAAGGTCAAATAACTTAGTATGTGAAAAAAATGAATAAAAGCGATAACTAACACTAAGGCTAAACCTAAAATAAAGATAGTAGGTGATGATGGATGAATGAGAAAATTAAATGGTTAAGAGAAAAACTTCGTGGGTTAAACATGCAAGGGATGATTGTTTCAAATCCTGTTAATATTAAGTACTTAACTGGAATTGATGCAGAAGGAACTTTGCTGATTACCAGAAAGGAAAACCACTATATCACAGACAGTAGATATCTAGAAGAAGTACAATCAGTTTTAACAATAGACGATGAGATTATTGTACACAATTTTTGTGATATTAGTAGTTATGACTATGAAAACTTTTTTTCCTTTTGTGAAAATGTAGGATTTGAAGAAAACTATGTTACTTATGCTACCTACAAATTATATATGCACTTATACAAAGCAAATAATTTAGAAGAGACAGAAAAGATTTTAGAAAAGCAAAGAATGATAAAAGATGAAAAGGAAATTGAGCTTATACAAAAAGCATGTAACCTAACAGATGACTGTTTCACTCACCTACTTAGCTATATTAAAATTGGTATGACAGAAAAACAGATTGTAAATGAAATAGAAAAATATTTTTTAGAACATGGAGCAGATGGACCTTCCTTTGAAACGATTGTAGCATCTGGAAAAAATTCTTCTAAACCACATGCTAAAAGTACGGAAAAACAAATTGAAGCGGGAGACCCAATTACGATTGATTTTGGATGTAAATATAAAGGATATTGTTCAGATATGACAAGAACTATTTTTGCAGGTTATTTGCCAGCCAAAATGAAACAGGTTTATGACTTGGTATTAAAAAATCAATTACAAACGGAAAAAGACATGAAAGAAGGGGCTAGTATTCGCATTCTTCATAAAAATGTAGAAAATGATTTTCGTTTGAATGGTTATACTTTGGACCATAGTTTAGGTCATGGTGTGGGGCTAGAAATTCATGAACTCCCTTATATCAGTGCAAAAAATGATAATCTTTTAAAAGCTAATATGGTTGTAACCAATGAGCCAGGTATTTATCTTCCAGGAGAATTTGGCATTAGAATTGAAGATACTGTATTAATTACAAAATCTGGTTGTATAAATTTAACAAAATCAGAGAAGAATGATATTATAGTAGATAGAAAAGAGGAGCTTTTTAAGTGAGGAGAAAAGCTAATATATTACTTGATTTTTAGCTAAAAATAGTGTATAATACAAAGTGCTTTTATAAAAAGCTATTTAAAACGGCAAATTTACAAAAATAAATGTATATGGAAAGGGGAATAAAATATGGCAGACGTATATATGGCAGGAGATTTTAGAAATGGAACAACATTTGAAATGGATGGAAACGTATTTAAAGTAGTAGAATTCCAACATGTAAAACCAGGAAAAGGTGCAGCTTTTGTAAGAACAAAATTAAAAAATGTTATCACAGGAGCAGTACTTGAAAAAACATTTAATCCATCAGATAAATATCCAGGAGCAGAAATAGAAAAAAGAGAAATGCAATATTTATATAATGATGATGGAATTTATTATTTCATGGATAATGAAACTTATGAACAATTACCATTAAATAAAGAACAACTTGGTGATAGTTTAAAATTCTTAAAAGAAAATATGAATGTAAAAATTTTATCTTATAAAGGACACGTATTTTCAGTAGAACCACCAATGTTTGTAGAATTAGAAGTTACATATACAGAACCAGGTTTTGCTGGAAACACTACAACTACATCAGGTAAACCAGCAACATTAGAAAATGGTTATGAGATTTCAGTTCCAATGTTTGTCAACATTGGAGATGTCATCAAAATTGACACTAGAACTGGTGAATATATGGAAAGAATTTAAAATTTGAGAGGAATAAAAAAATGGCAGATTTAAGAAATTGTTATCAAGCAATTTTAAAAGACTTAGACAATTATTTTCAAAACGAAGAAGATAAGCAATTTGCGACTCGAAAATTTCATGAGCTTTCTATGATGTTCATGGATGTGATTGATCGTTTAACCTATATTACAGATATGAAAGTAAAAGAAGTAGAAGAAAAGCAAAAAGAAATTGAAAGCAAAATTGCAAATGTACAAAAAGCTGTGGATGGTATTGAAAATGATATTTATGAAGCAGAAGAAGGATATGAATTTGAAATTGCATGCCCATATTGTAATCATGAATTTGTAGCAGATATCAATAGTGAAATGAATACAGAAGTGGAATGTCCAGAATGTCATAATATCATTGAACTAGATTGGAATGGAGAAGAAGAATGTGTAGAAGAATGTTCTCATTGTTCTCATGATTGTAAACCTTCCAAAAATGAACAAATTGTATATGAGCAAGACGATTTAGAAAAAGAAATAGACCAAGAAGATGAAGATATGTAAATAAATAGGCTTATTTTTCTAGAATAGAAAAAGGGTCAACATATTTTCCGTTAATACGAACACCAAAATGAAGATGAGGACCGGTAGTAGCACCATTTGTAGGGTTACCGGTTTTCATCTTTATATTGATTTCCGAGGAACACCATATACATTTTTAGGACCTACCTGCCCAATCACTTGCCCCTTTTTTACAAGATCCCCTGTTTTTACAAGATAGTTAGGAGAAACATGGCA
>CALYAE010000043.1 GCA_944393435.1 uncultured Clostridia bacterium | reverse complement strand
ACTTGGTTTAATGAAAGATATGTAAAAGATTGTTCAAGAAAAACAAGAGATCATATGTATTCTAAACAAAAAACTGGAAGATTAGTAATGGGAAATTATTTTGGCTATGTAAAAGATGAAGAAGATGTTACAAAACTATATGTAGATGAAGAAATTAGACCAGTTATAAAATTAATTTACAAATTATATGTTGAAGAAGGATTAGGCAGAAAAAAGATTTGTGATATTTTAAATAGTAAATATAATTATCCCACTCCATCAGTATATTATAGGCAAAAACACCTAGAGAGAGGCAGAATATATAAACATCCAGTACAAGAGTTATGGTCAACATATATGATAAGTAATATACTAAACAATGATGTATATACAGGAACTTTAAGAACTCATAAAAAGAAAACAATTTCTATACGAGGTAGAGCAATAAAACTTCCTGAAGAAGAACATTTTGTATTCGAGAATCATCATGAAGCAATTATTTCAAAAGAAACTTTTGAACTGGCACAAAATATACGAAAAAGAAAAGCAAGTTCAAAATCTACATCAGGAACTAGAAAAAGAGATTATGCTTTTTCAGGGTTAATTAGATGTGGGGATTGCGGATTTGGAGTAAGTGGAATTACAATGAATAGAAAACAAAAGCAAAAAGGATATGAGTGTTCACAATATAGAACCTATGGAAAAGAAAGATGTAAATGTCACGAAATAAAGGAAAGTGATATAGTCATTCATTTAAAAGAATTTCTAAAATTCACAAAAGAAAAATATCAAAATGAGATAAATAAAATAGAAATTGAAGTTAAAACTAATAAAGAGCAAACAAATAAAGAAAAAATTAAGTTTGAAATGTAAACATTAAAAGCAGAGTATAAAGTGTTATTAAATCAAAAAATAAAGGATTTAGCAGGAAATAACAATGAGTATCAAAAACAGATGATAGAAGATTCATACAAGGAATTAGAATTAGAAAAGACGAGTAAAATAGAAAAACTACAAGAAATTTTGCAGAAAGCAGAGCAAGACATATCAAAAGAAAAAATTCTAAAATTAAAAACTGCAATAGAATATTTTGATGAGATTATATCTGCAGAAGTGCCTAGCAGATATGTTTTAGAAAATATAATTGACACTATATGGATTTATAGTGATAAAACCGTAAAATTTGATTTAAAAGTAGATGTTGAAAAATTGATTTAAGAATATAACTTGAGACTAGAAAAATTGTAAATAAACAAAAGAGCATAGAAAAAATTGCAAAAATGTGAAAAAGACATAAAAAAACTTGCAAAAGTGTGATAAAATATGCAAAAACATTTGAAAAACTGTGATTTTAGATGTATAATTAGTATAGAATAACATATACTAATTATAGGAGATGATTGGTTTGAAGAGGGTTATATTAGAACAATTAATAAAATGGAAAGAAAGTAAATATAGGAAACCACTAATTTTAAAAGGTGCAAGACAAATTGGAAAAACATATATTTTAAAACAATTTGGTGAAGAAAATTATGAAGGAGTAGCATACTTTAACCTTAACCATGATGAAAACTTATATAACTTATTTAGTAATACGAAAGACCCAAAGAGGATTTTAGAACAATTGTCATTTTTATATGGAAAAGCTATAATTCCTGGGAAAACGCTAATAATTTTTGATGAGATTCAAGAATGCCCAAATGCATTAAATAGTTTAAAATATTTTCAAGAAGAAGCAAATGAATATCATATTGCTTGTGCAGGTAGTTTATTAGGAATAAGATTATCGCATACATCCTTTCCCGTTGGCAAGGTAGACTTCTTGAATATGTATCCAATGACATTTACTGAATTTTTAATTGCAGATAATTGTGAAAACTTAGTTGAGTATATGAAAAGTATAAAAAAAGTAGAAACAATTCCCGATATATTTTTCAATCAACTAGAGGAAAAATTAAAGGCTTATTTTATCATAGGAGGTATGCCAGAAGCAGTAAAAATTTGGACAGAAGAAAAAAATATTGAACTAGTAAATACTATTCAAGAAAATATTTTAAAAGCTTATGAAAGCGACTTTTCAAAACACACTAATAATAGTGAGGCAAATAAAATTTCTTTAATTTGGAACAATATACCATCACAGCTTGCAAAAGAAAATAAAAAATTTCTTTATCAAACAATTAAAGTAGGTGCAAGAGCAAGAGAATATGAATCAGCTTTAAATTGGTTAAATGATGCTAATTTGATTTATAAAGTATATAACTTGACTAAAACAGATTTTCCATTAAAAGCATACAATGAATTAAGTGCATTTAAGATTTATATTAATGATATTGGTTTACTTAGAAGAATGTCTAATTTAGATAGCAGAATAGTTGCAGAAGGTGATAGACTATTTGAAGAATTTAAAGGAGCATTTACGGAAAATTTCGTGCTAAATATGTTATGTTCTATACTTGATATGGTTCCAAATTATTATACATTTGATAGGCATGAGATTGATTTCATTATCCAATATAAAAATAGAGTAATTCCTATTGAAGTAAAATCAAGTAAGACAACTAATAATGTTAGCCTAACAAGGTATAATGAAAAAAATAATAATGAGTTATCTATAAGATTTTCTATGAACAACTTGGCTAGAGACGGAAAAATCTTAAATATTCCGTTATTTTTAATAGAATTTATGAATAATTTTATATAATTTATTTAAAATAATGTAAAACTTGATTTAAAAGTCGATATCCAAAAATTAATTTAACTATCCCCACATTTAAAGATTTCACCCCCGTATGCACAACCGAGATGATTGCCTTTGCAAGAGCAAATGAGCAATTTGAAAGATTAAATGCTTGTCTATTAGGATTGAGTGTAGACAGTAACAGCTCACATCTTGCTTGGGTTTATGATATATTTTGTAAAACTGGAATCAGAATTCCATTTCCAATTATAGCAGATAGAAATGCTCAGATTGCCAGAAAATATGGAATGATTTCTAGTGAAGTAAGTACAACAGAAACAGTACGAAATGTTTATATTATTGATGATAAAGGAATTGTAAGATTAATTTTAGTATATCCTATGAATGTAGGAAGATGTATTCCTGAAATTCTAAGAGCATTGACAGCACTTCAAGTGGCAGATGCTAATCAGGCGTCTATGCCAGCAAATTGGATTCCATGTCAACCAGTGATTTTGCCACCACCACAGACGTTTGCACAATTAGAAGAAAGAAAAAGGGAAATTGAAAAAAATCAAAATGGAATGACTTGGTATTTAAGTTTTAAAAATCCAGAATGTTGTAAAATTGAAAAATAAAATAATAAAATTTTAAAAAATAGCCATACTAATAGAAAATATTAAAGGAGGCTATTTTTTATGAAACAAAAACAAAATCAAAAAATTAATTGTACAGTAACAAGCTGTAAATATAATGATAAAGGATTTCAAGAATGTACTTTAGATCAAATTATTGTCACACCTATTATTGGTTGTGAAACAAAGCAACCTGATGAATCTATGTGTAGTAGTTATAAACATGAGAATTAATAGGTAAAGATATCATTGATACTATATTGCAAAGTACAAAAAGTTAAGGTATAATACTTACACAACACTTTTTTATATTCTCATTTTTTATAAAGATGAGAAGACAAGTGTTATAGAAAGGAGCATATTATATGCGGAAAATTTTTGTTTTAAGGCCAAACTCTTTGCTTTCTTCGTCAAATAGCACTTTGCGATTTGGAGAAGATAACACCATTGTTATTCCAATGGCAGTAGTAGAAGAGTTACAGCGGTATCATGGGAAACCCGAAAAAGTCAAAATAGCAAAAGAGATTCTAGAATATCTGGAGATGTTTGATGCAAGAGAAATTACCAATCACGGTGTTACTCAAAGCAATGGTAGCACTCTGAAAATTGCTTTGAATTATTCCGAAGAGCAGGTAGAGATGGAAAACATTTCAGAACTTGACAAAAGATGTTTGCAAGTTTGTTTAGGTCTCAAAAAAGACAATCCTTCTGTTAGAGTTATCCTAGTATCAAAAAACTCAACTTTGCGAATCAAAGCAAAAATACTAGGAATCGAAGCAGAAAACTTTAGAGATGATCTTTTTCCAAGCCTTCCCGAGCAATATTCAGGTAGAGTAGAAATTTCTGTGCCGAGTGAAAAAATTGACTTTCTTTACGAGAAACACTATTTAGAACCAGAGGATGTGCCAAACTCACAAGACATTAATTGGGTGACAAACATGTTTATTGTAGGAACCGATACGAATGGTGTGAGTAAACAGTCTTTTCTAGGACGTTTTGATGGGCAAAGAATTGTTCCTCTTCAATACCAAAATTACTTTCCTGGAGTTACTCCAAAAAATCTAGGGCAGAAGTTACTCTTGGAATGCTTGATGACAAGTTGGGAACAGGCCCCTCTTGTTATAGCAAAGGGTGGAGCTGGTACAGGAAAAACATTTTGCTCATTGGGCGTAGGTCTAGAAAAACTCGGAACAGAGTATGAGCAAATTTTAGTTGCTACACCATCTGAAACCATTGGTCAAGAAAGATTAGGTTTTCTTCCGGGAGACATTAGAGAAAAAGTTAGTCCTTATCTGGGTGGAATTCGAGATAATCTGAAAATCTTGATAGGCAATGGGAAGAAGAAAGGTAAATCTGAAACAGTAAAGGATGGTATGTATCTTAAAGAAGAAGGAGACTATTATTTTGAAAAAGGTTTGATTCAAATTCAACCGATTGGTTTTCTTCGAGGTCGTACTATTGTCAAGACTTTGTTCATCATCGACGAGACCCAAAACATTGATCCTTCTGATATTAAGTCTATTGTAACTCGTGCAGCAGAAGGAAGCAAGTTTGTCTTTTTAGGAGATCCATCCCAAGTGGATAATCCTAAATTGAGCGAAAACTACAATGGATTAGTCTACCTCAGCGAAAAAATGAAGGGTGATCCATTGTGCTGGCAAGTCACACTTTCCGAAAAAGAATCGGTCCGGAGTGATTTAGCAAGAATTGCTGCGACAAAGCTCTAATCTATATCACTTAGTTCACACAAAAAAGGTCTAATTTTTTAATTAGACCTTTTATAATTTATATATTGCTTATTCAAAATGATTGATATATAATAAGTATGATTAAAACGAAAAGGAGGAATTTTTATGCCACTAGTAACAACAAAAGATATGTTTGAAAAATCTATGAAAGAGCATTTTGCCATTCGGGGCTTTTAACGTAAATAACATGGAAATTATCCAAGCTATTGTAGATGCAGCAGCAGCAGAACAATCACCAGTTATTTTGCAAGCATCTAGTAGTGCTATTAAATATGCAAGAGTAGGATATTTAAAAAAGATGGTAGAAGCAGCTATCGAAGAACATGATATTCCAATTGCACTTCACTTAGACCATGGACCAGATTTTGAAACTTGCAAAATGTGTGTAGATCATGGATTTTCATCTGTTATGATAGATGGATCTAAATATGATTTTGAAGAAAATATAGAATTAACAAAAAAAGTAGTGGAATATGCACACAGCAAGGGTGTAGTAGTGGAAGCCGAGCTTGGAAAATTAGCAGGAATTGAAGATGATGTAAAGGTAGAAGCAGCAGATGCTATTTATACTGACCCAGATCAAGCAAAAGAATTTGTAGAAAGAACAGGATGTGATTCTTTAGCAATTGCGATTGGAACTAGTCATGGAGCTTATAAATTTAAAGGCGAGGCAAAACTAAGATTTGATATTTTAAAACAAATTAAAGAAAAAATTCCAAATACTCCAATTGTATTACATGGTGCTTCGACAGTTATTCCTGAACTAGTAGATATGTGTAACCAATATGGAGCAGACATTCCAGGAGCAAAAGGAGTGCCAGATGAAATGTTACATGAAGCAAGTATCTCAGGAGTATCTAAAATCAATGTAGATACTGATTTACGCTTAGCTATGACAGCAGCGATTCGAAAAGTATTTCATGATGAGCCATCTACCTTTGATCCTAGAAAGTACTTATTACCTGCAAGAGAACTAATTACCAAAACAGTACAACATAAAATAAAAGATGTATTTGGTTCAGCTAATAAAGCCTAAAAGAAGAGAAGGGAAACCTTCTCTTAAGTTTTGCCTCTTAAAACTTTTTGAATTCGTCTTTGAGCATCTTTTTTTGCAATATCTTCACGCTTATCATATAATTTTTTCCCTTTTCCAATTCCAAGTTCTACTTTCACAAAATTACCGGAAAAATATAAGCTCATAGGAATTAAGCTATAACTTTGTTGTTTAATAAGTCCCATTAATTTATGAATTTCGCGTTTATTTAGCAAGAGTTTTCTATCTCTTAAAGGGTCTTTATTAAAAATATTTCCATGTTCATAGGGTGAAATATGTAAATGATATAAAAATGCTTCTCCATTTTTTATCATACTATAACTATCTTTTAAATTAACTTTTCCATTTCGAATTGATTTAATTTCTGTGCCAGTTAGAACAATTCCTGCTTCTATGGTATCTTTAATATCATAATTATGTTTAGCAACAGGATTGGTAGCAATTATTTTTCTTCCCATATATGTAAGCTCCTTTTTTATTTCTATGTTATTCTAAAATATTATAACATGTGTGTCAAGAAAGACACACATGTTAATATAAAAATTATTCATCTTTATCATCATCATGATAGTAAGTTGTTACATTGTTATTCTGTTTTGCATAATACATAACTAAAGCAACAATAACGATACCTACGATAGCAACAATCATCCAAGTCCAAACATTGTTAGAGATATTGGCAAACATGCCATTTCCAGTATCAGTAGTTCTTGTTGCACTTGTTCTTTGTGCAGTATAGCCATTGTTATTTCCCATGTTGTCATTGGTGTTTAATGTATTTTTAGCATCGTTTGTCATCGTTTTTGCACCATTTTCCACTCCATTTGTAACATCTTTTGCACCATTTTCAACTGTATTTAAACCATTTCTAACACCATCTACAATACCTCTTCCTGCATCTTCTAATACATTTTCAGCACCACCAACGGCATTTCTAACACCGTTTGTAACATTTTCCATACCATTATTAGCAGCAAATGTATAAGAAAAAGTTAAAAGTGAGAAAATAGCAAGTATAAGAGTTGTAACAAACAATTTCTTTTTCATAAAAATTTCCTCCTTTTAAAAAATTGAGTTGAAACTTGCTCAATATTATTATCTTTTTTTCCTAAAAAATTATGCTGATAATAAGTGGAAGAAAAAAAGAATATCTTAAAACTAAGATATCCTTAAATTTCCAAATTATTTTTTTAAACGAATAATAATAGCAATAGCAAGAAGAATAATAATAACACCAACCGTAATTAATAAAATATTGATAATATTAGTAATTCCAAGTCCAGATTCTGGAGACGTAGTAACACTTCCAGGTTGTAAAGTTTCTGTGTCAGTAGTTTCAAATGGATCAGTTAAGCCTCCAGCATCATCTAAGGTATTGTTATCCTCTGTCATAGTATTTTGATCGGTTTCTGGAGGATTGGTTTGATTGGTTGATGCTTGATTGTTGTTTACTTCATTATTTACCACATTTTCTACTGGAGCTTGTTCATTATCAGTGGTAGTATTGCCATCACTTGTTCCTGGTAAATTTAAATTAATATCAGTTGCAGATACAAAGCTAATACTAAGACTTAAAATTATAAGTAAAATGAAAATAATTTTTGCTATTTTTTGTGTCATTTTAAAAAACCTCCTTAAACAACAATTGTGTTGTTCTTTTTCTATTAGTACGATATAATCATACACAATTCATCCTAAAAAGTCTAGACATTTTTTCTAATTTTTTGAAAAAAAATTAAAAATAAAACTAATATAAGTCATTTATAGCAAAAAATGTTGAAAAATAGAATTTTATAATATATAATGATAAAAAATTATGAATGGGAGGGCATAATTATGCGGAAACCATTTATGGTAGAATTTACAGGAACACCTGAGGCTGGAAAAACTACTTCCATTAGAAATGTTGCTAGAAAACTCTTAAATGAAGGCTATACTGTAACAGTGCTAGAAGAATCGGCAGAAAGATTACCAGAAGAGATTCCAAAAGGAACATGGGATGCAAACTTGTGGATGCACTATCAGACTCAAGCTGGAATACTAAGAGCTACATATTCAAAAGTAGATTTAGTATTGATAGACAGAGGATTGATAGATAGTAATTTTTATGGGAAGAAATTTCTATGGGAGAATGTCTGTACTGAGGAGCAATATCAAAATTTCACAAAGCAGTTTATTCATGAATTGCTACCAGATTTTTTAATAGCATTAGTAGTACAACCACAAATTGCTATTCAAAGAAGAGGAGGAGCAGGTCGACTAGTTAATGAGAAGTATATAAAAGCCTATAACCAATTGTTTATGAGATATTATGATGAAATAAGATGTCAGAAGGAGTTAATAGACACAGCAGACCTTGGTGTCTATCAAATGAGTGAAGTAATATTTCAAACAATTAGGAGAAGACTGCCATAAAAGTGATTGTGTACAAACTAAAATACACATTTACAAAATAATTTTTTGTAAAAATTAGTGCAGAAATATACATTTCTGCACTAAATAACAAATTAAGTAATTAAGAATGTAAATAGAAAGAGGATAATTATGGATAATTTTTATAATACAGTAAAAGAAATTTGTGAAAAAAATTCAAAAGTAGCGATGTTTATAGACATGGATGGAACCATAGTAGAATACTGTATTTATTTGGAAGGGGAGATATCCACAAGTACAAAAGGAAAATTTTTAAATGGAAGACCAATAGAAATTATGATAGATAAATTAAGAAAGATAAATGAAATAAAAAATATTGATTTATATATTTTGAGTTTAGCTAAAAGCAGTATGATTGTGGAAGAAAAAAAGTTATGGTTAAAAAAATATGTTGGCTTTATTAATGAAAAAAATTGGATTATTATAGATAAGGAAAAAGGAGAGTACAATAAAGAAAATAGAGATATCATAAAAGTTCAAAAGATGAAAGAAAAAATGAATGAATATGATTGTATGATTTTGCTAGATGACGACCATAAAATTTTGAAAAAAACCAAGGAAGAATTGTCAGATAAAGGATATGTGTATCATATATCTTCTGCATTAATTTAGAATTATATTTTGCAAGATCACAAGGAGATAAATATGTTCAAATTAGTATCAGATTACAAACCAACAGGAGACCAACCAAAAGCAATAGAATACTTATCAAAAGGAATAGATGAGGGCAAGAAATTTCAGACACTGCTAGGAGTTACAGGCTCTGGGAAAACTTTTACCATGGCAAATATTATAGAGCAAGTTCAAAAGCCAACTCTCGTTTTAGCACATAATAAGACACTAGCAGGACAGCTATATTCAGAGTTCAAAGAATTCTTTCCTGAGAATAACGTAGAATATTTTGTAAGTTATTACGATTATTATCAGCCAGAAGCCTATATTCCTCAATCAGATACCTACATTGAAAAAGACTCTTCTGTGAATGATGAAATTGATAAATTACGTCACTCAGCAACAGCAGCACTTTTTGAAACAAGAGATGTTATCATTGTAGCTTCTGTTTCATGTATCTACGGTTTAGGAGATCCTATTGATTATGAATCTTTAACTGTTTCTTTAAGGCCAGGAATGAAGATTGAAAGAAATACGATGTTAAAGAAATTGATTGCTATGCAATATACTAGAAGTGAACTAGAATTTAAAAGAGGTACCTTTAGAGCAAAAGGAGATATTGTTGAAATTTATCCAGCAGCAGAAAGTGAAACTGCCATTCGAGTTGAATTCTGGGGAGATAATATAGAAAAAATATCGGAAATTAATCCTTTAACTGGAAAAGTGACAGCTACTAGAAATCATATTATGATATTTCCAAATTCTCATTACGCGACAACAACAGAAAAAATGGAAAAAGCAATCGTTACCATTGAACAGGAATTACAAGAAAGAGTAAAATACTTTAAAGACAACAATAAATTAATAGAAGCACAAAGAATAGAAGAAAGAACCAATTTTGATATTGAAATGATGCGAGAAACAGGTTTTTGTCAAGGAATTGAAAATTACTCAAGACATATTAGTGGTCGTGCTCCAGGAAGCGCACCATATACATTATTTGATTATTTCCCAAAAGACTTTTTACTTCTAGTAGATGAATCTCATGCAACCATACCACAAGTAAGAGCAATGTATAATGGAGATAGAGCAAGAAAAGAATCTTTAGTAAAATATGGTTTTAGACTTCCATCTGCTTTTGATAATAGGCCTTTAAAATTTGAAGAGTTTGAACAAAGATTAAATCAAGTTATTTTTGTAAGTGCTACTCCAGCAGAATATGAAAAAGAACATTCTAAAGGAAATGTGGTAGAGCAAATTATTCGTCCAACAGGATTATTAGATCCAAAAATTGAAGTAAAACCAGTGGAAAATCAAATTGATGATTTAATAGAACAGATTAGGCAAAGAGTAGAAAAAAAAGAAAGAGTATTAGTTACTACATTAACAAAGAAAATGGCAGAAGATTTAACTGCATACTTAGCAGGAATTGATATCAAAGTCAGATATATGCATTCTGATATTAAGGCTTTAGAAAGAATGGAAATTATTCGAGACTTAAGATTAGGAGAATTTGATGTACTAGTTGGTATTAACCTTTTAAGAGAAGGACTAGATATTCCAGAAGTATCTTTAGTAGCCATTTTAGATGCTGATAAAGAGGGATTTCTTCGTTCAGAACGTTCTTTAATTCAGACAATTGGACGTGCAGCTAGAAATACAGAAGGAAAAGTCATTATGTATGCAGATGAGTTAACTGATAGTATGGAAAAGGCGATTAGTGAAACTAATAGAAGAAGAAAAATCCAAAGTGAGTATAATAAAGAACATGGTATCACACCACAAACCATTAAGAAATCAATTCGTGATAGTATTAAAGCAAGTTTTGTGGAAGATATTCAAGAACAATATAAAATAGATAAAGAAACTGATATGAAAGATATCATTGCAAAATTAACAGATGAAATGTTAAAATATGCAGGACAAATGGAATTTGAGAAAGCCGCAGAAGTACGTGATAAAATAAAAGAATTAGAAAGTATGCTATCATAATTTTAGAGAAAATCTTAATAAAAAATGAATGTTTTATTAAGATTTTTTCTATTTTTTAAAGAATCTTGTAATTTAAAAGAAAAATGGTTATAATAAGTCATAGTAAGAATAAAAAAGAGGAAATTAAAATGGAATATAGTATTGCAACTTATTTTATTTATTTTATGATAATTGCTGTTTGTGGATGGATTATGGAGGTCACTCTACAACTTGTTCAAAAACATAAACTTTCAGATAGAGGATTTTTAATTGGTCCATATTGTCCTATTTATGGTTGTGGAGCTTTATTAATTACTATCTTTTTGACAAAACTAGAAGAATATCCACTAGCCTTATTTAGTGTAACGATTTTGGTTTGTGGCGTTCTAGAGTATTTTACCAGTTATATTATGGAGAAAATGTTTCATGCCAGATGGTGGGATTATACAGAAAATAAGTTTAATATTAATGGAAGAGTGTGTTTAGAAACGATTATTCCTTTTGGAATTTTAGGCTTGATTTTGATTTACCTTGTAAACCCTTTTATCTTTGATCATTTAAGCAAACTCTCAGAGGGAACTTTAAACATTATAGCAATTATTCTAGGTGTTTTATTTACCATAGATCTTTTGATTTCTCTTAAAGTTATTTCCAATGTACGTAGGGCGACTACTAAATTTGATGAAGAAAATCCAAAAGATAATACAGAAGAAATATCACAAAAAGTAAAAGAATTTTTAAGAGGAAAATCATTCTTAAATAGAAGATTAGTTAATGCCTTTCCTAAACTAACAGCAACTTTAAAAAAACATACAGAAAAAATTAAACAAAAAACAGTAGAGATGAAGGATGGAATTACAAATAAAGCAAATGAAATGAAAGAAGATTTTACACAAAGAGCGAGTGAAGTAAAAGAAGAACTAAATCAAACTGCAACAAAAGTAAAAAAAGAATTTGAGCACACTTCTAAAGCAGTAAGAGTAGGAATCAAAAAAGTTAGAAATAAAAAAAGAGAAAAATAAGAAAATCTCCTGGCTTTAGTGGGAGATTTTCTATAATGATTGAATTGCATTTCTAGCAAGCTCATCACAACGATTATTAAATTCGTTATCACTATGTCCTTTTACCTTGTGGAATGTTACTTCATGAATTTTGGTAAGCTGAATTAGCTCCAGCCATAAATCTTTATTTTTTACTTCTTCTTTACTAGAATTTTTCCATCCTTTTTTTATCCAACCTTCAATCCAATGCTGCAAAAAAGCATTTACTACATAAGCACTATCACTATATAAGTCCACCTTACAAGGTCTTTTAAGAAGTTTTAATGCTTCAATTACTGCTGTTAATTCCATAATATTATTTGTTGTATTTTTTTTCCCACCTGAAATTTCTTTTTTATGATTGTCTAACATCAAAATTGCACCCCAACCACCAGGTCCTGGGTTACCGCTACAAGCACCATCTGTATATATTGTTATTTGCTCCATCTAATATTTTCTCCTTTACGCATTGTAAAATCTCATACTTTATGATATTATATCAATAAATGAAAACAAGTCAATACATATCAAAAACATAAAAAATAAAACGAAATCATAAACATAAAAGGGGGAGAAAGAAAAAATGAGCAGAGTTCTTGGAATTATTGCAGAATATAACCCATTACATAATGGACATTTGTATCATATTCGTGAATCTATAAACGAATCACAAGCTCAATTTGTAGTTTGCATCATTTCTGGTAACTTTGTTCAAAGGGGCAATACTTCTATCATTGATAAATGGACTAAAGCCAAAATGGCTCTTAGTAATGGCGTAGATTTAGTAATAGAACTTCCAACCGTTTATAGTACTTCTAGTGCAGAAAATTTTGCAGAAGGTGCTATCAAAATTTTAGATTCTTTAAAAGTGGTAGATACCATTTCTTTTGGAATGGAAGCAAAAGATATATCTACTCTTAACAATATTGCTAATGTGTTATATCAAGAACCAAGAGAATATGTGACTATGCTAAACCATGAATTAAGTAAAGGCTTATCTTTCCCGAAAGCTAGAGAAAATGCTTTAATGGTATATTTAAATGATATTAAAAGATATGCTAATATTTTAACAGGTGCTAACAATATTTTAGGAATTGAATATTTAAAAGCATTAAAAAAATTAAAAAGCCCATTAACCCCGATTGGAATTAGAAGACAAAAAGTGTTATATCATGATGAAATGATTGTAGATGATTTTGCAAGTGCCACAGCAATTCGAAAAATGATTGCTAGTAGGCAGTTTGATGACATCATGAAAGTAATTCCACGTTCTTCTTATATTTTACTTGCACAAGAGTTAAGAAAAGGTCATTATGTGTTAGATTTATCCAAATTTCAAAAAGAAATTTTATATATTTTACGTAAAATGTCAATAGAAGAAATTAAAGCATTACCAGATGTGTCAGAAGGATTAGAAAATGCTATTAAAAATGCAGCAGATTCTTGTAATAATATTGTTGATTTGGTGAATATGGTAAAATCGAAAAGATATACACAAACTAGAATTCAGAGAATTTTAGTTTATGCCTTATTAGGAATTCATGAAAAAATGATGGAAACTTCTAAAAAAATAGTTCCTTATACTAGAATACTTGGATATAGCCCAAAAGGTAAGGTTTTAATTTCTGAAATTATGGCACAAAATCCAAAATTAAATCTAGTGACTTCTGTAAAGAAATTTTTAGATACCAATAAAAATAAATTTTTAAAAGAAATGTTACAAACCGATATTTATGCTACCAATGTCTATACTTTAGGTTATGAAAAAGATTCTTGGGCAAACCTAGATTACACCAACAAAATCGTAACAATGGAAGATTTGAAACTATAAAAATACAAGGAGAAATATCCATGATCATAGGAATCACAGGGAGTTCTGGTTGTGGTAAAACAACAGTAAGTCAAATATTAAAACAAAAATATCATGCACATCTTATCATTGCAGATGAAATTGCAAAAGATTTATCTAAAAAAGGAACAACCTATTTATCTGAAATTGTAAAAAAATTTGGAGAAGATATCTTACTTCCAGATGGACAACTAAATAGAAAAAAATTAGCAGATATCATTTATCATGATTCTAAAAAAAGAGATATTTTGAATCAGTGTACTTTTGGATTTATTGTTAAAGAGATTGAAAAAAAGATTCAAAATATTTATCAAAAAGATAAAAATAGTCTTATTGTAATTGATGCTCCATTACTTTTTGAAGCAAACCTACAAAAAAGTTGTGATACCACTATTGCAGTGATTTTACCAGATACAGAGCTTCAGATAAAACGCATCATGAAAAGGGATCAGATGAATAGAAAAGAGGCAATTGCAAGATTAAATGCACAACCTTCTAATGAATTTTATGAAAAAAGATGCGACCATATCCTTATCAATGATGAGAATCTAGAGAAGATAGAAAAACAATTGCATGTAATATTATCATCTTTTGAATATATGTTAGAAGAAAACTAAAAAAGTCATGTAAACGTAATATTACAAAAATATTACATTTGCATGACATTTTTGTAACAATATTGAATTGTAAAGTGATTTAACATATAATAAGGCTAGGAAATAAAAGAAAATTACTTAAGAAAAATATTGAGGCAAAGGGGAACAAGAAAAAAATGGAAACTTTTGCAGATTATATTCTATCTGAAAAAGATTGGATAAAGAAAATGGAAATTATGCACTATTTACAGAAAAAAACAGGCATCTTTTTTGAAAAGTCTGTTATTTTCAAAACTTTTCTTGCCAAATTATTTTTAGATGTAAAACCAGAACTAAATTTAGATCAAAATATAATATTGACCGCGTGTTTGCTTTGCAATTGCAAAAAAAGTAATGATCCACAAGATTTAAGTAAAATTAAATCTTATGCCAAAGAAGGAGCAGATTATTTGGCAGAATTAGGCTTCTCTAACCGCTTTTGCAAGATTTGTGAAGAGGTCAATCGTTATAGTGGAAGTAGCCCAAGAGAACCAGAAAGTGATGTTTTAGAATTAGTAGATCAATTTGGCGGTATGCTTTTAGATAGACCAGAAAGAATTGCCTTTAAAGTAGATGAAGCATTAGTACTATTAGAATATCGCAATCTAAAAGATAAAGATAATCGTTATTTAGATACTTTCAAAGAATTTGTAAATGAAATGCAGGAGGTATTGGTGTAATGAATAAACCTGTTTTACAAGATGTTGCTGATAAAATTAATGATAACAACTTAAAAGATAATGATAATATTAGTAATATTAAAGAAGTGGTAGTATTATATAATTCAGCAGTAAGAGCTCTTTTGCAACATCGTGAAGAGAAAGAAAAAATTTCTTCAAAACAAATAGAAACTACACCAATTGTAACAGCTGATGATGTTAGAGAAGATATTTATCGATAAATAAATCATAAATTTATTTTGTTTGACACTTTTGTCACTATCAGGGACGTTCCTTAAAAGTGACAAAAGTGTCACTTTTAAGGAACGTCCCCATGGTGAAAAGTAGGAGGAAAAAGTATGCAAGAGAAAATGCAAGAAATGTTTGCCGACTTACATGTACATATTGGTAGAAGTGAAAAGGGTAAACCAATTAAAATTACTGCGGCAAGAAGTTTGAATTTTGCTAATATTGCTAAAGAATGTGCTGATAGAAAAGGAATTCAAATTGTAGGAATTATTGATTGTGCATCACCTTATGTTATTGAAGATATTGAAAACTTCTTGCAAAGCGGTGAGGCTTATGAAATACAAGATGGTGGAATTATTTATAAAGATAAAGTGTGTATCATTTTAGGAAGTGAAATTGAAACTTCAGAAATAAATGACGAAGGAAAGACTGGAAGTGCTCATAATTTATGTTATTTTCCATCTTTAGATGATATCAAAGGCTTTTCTAATGAAATGAGGTCACATATAAAAAATATAACATTAAGTTCGCAAAGAGCTAACATTTCTGCTTATGAGTTAGTTGATATTGTGGAAAAATATCATGGAATTTTAATCCCAGCTCATGCTTTTACCCCACATAAAAGTTTTTATGGAAATTGTACCAGTCGATTAGAAAGAATTTTTAAAGAAAAATTTAATAAAATATTTGCCATAGAGTTAGGATTAAGTGCAGATACGGAACTTGCAGATCAAATTTCTGAATTAGAGACTCGCACTTTTTTAACAAATTCTGATGCACATTCTTTACCAAAAATAGCACGAGAATATAACAAGTTACTGATAAAAGATATTTCTTTTAAAGAATTTATAAAAGCATTAAAAAATGAAGAAGGAAGAAAGATTATTACCAATTATGGATTAGATCCAAAACTTGGAAAATATCATAGAACTTATTGTGAAACTTGTGATAAGCCAATTGAAGGAAAACCACCAATCACAGAGTGTCCTTATTGTCATGAAAAAAATATTACGATGGGGGTTTTTGATAGAATTGTGTCAATTCGTGATAAAGAGGTAAGTAAAAGCCCTGCTTTTAGGCCAAAGTATGTATACCAGGTACCACTAACTTTTATTCCTGGTTTAGGCAGTAAAACTATTGATAAATTATTAAATACTTTTAAAACAGAAATGAATATTTTGCATAAGCTATCGGAAGACGACTTAGAAGCAGTAGTAGGGGAAAAGGTTGCAAAAACTATTATGAATGCAAGGGAAGGAAATATTGCAATTCAATCTGGTGGTGGAGGAATTTATGGTAAATTAACAGTAGGTTAAAGTTCTAAATCTCATTTTATTGCATAGATATTATGTAGAAGCTAAAGAGAGCATACAATTAGGAGGAATAAAATGAGAGTATTACCTAAGAAAACTTCTAAACTAGGAGGATTAATTGTCAATCATATTAAAGACAATTTGAAATCTTATATGATAATTAGCTTAATATTACTAATTGGTATTATTTTAGGAGTTATTTTTGTCAATAATATGAATGAAACACAAACAAAAGAAGTGCAAACTTATCTAACCAATTTTATAAATGCTCTAAAGGATGGTTCTACAATTGATAATGGTGCTTTACTAAAAAAATCCATATTAAACAATCTGCTATTAGTCCTATTTATGTGGTTTGTAGGATCAACTGTAATAGGCATTCCTATTGTAATTGGAATGGTTGCATTTCGAGGATTTTGTTTAGGGTATACTATATCAGCTGGAATTGGAGTATGGGGAACGGGAAAGGGAATTTTGTTTTTTGCATCTACCATGCTGTTACAAAACTTAATTTTCATACCTTGTATGATGGCATTAGCTGTTAGTGGGATGAAATTATACAAATCTATTATGAAAGATAAAAGAAAAGAAAATATCAAATTTGAAATTTTCAGACATACTATTTTTTCACTGATAATACTTGCTTGTTTATTATTATCTTCTTTTATAGAAACTTATATATCTACTATCTTACTAACGCTTTGCATTTCTTATTTTTAATGAGCCATTAGACCAAAAAATAAAATACTTTTTTATAAAAATCTATTTACTTTTTATGAATATTTTGATATAACATATATAGTTTATGT
>CALYAE010000042.1 GCA_944393435.1 uncultured Clostridia bacterium | reverse complement strand
CAAATTGGAATGCCAATTCATATTAAAGTGATTAATGCAGATAAAAATTTAAGAAGAATTGATTTCGCCACTAGGGACGGTCTTTTTGGTTAAAATTTTACCACTGGGGACGGTCCTTTTGGTTAAAAAATTTTAACCAAAAAGACCGTCCCTAGTGGCGAAAGGTCATTAAATATTCAAATATGTCACGATTGGAAAGACAAGTCCAATCAAAGAAAGAAGCAATAAAAGTATCCCACCAGCTTTATTTTTGTTAATTCGTAATTCATATAAACCATAACTTGCACTTTCAAAAGAAGCAAAAATTGCAAATAAAATAACTAAAATAAAAGTAACCACGTTTTTTAAATCTCCTTTTTTATCCAATTTATTAAGTTCCAGTTAATAAAAATCCAGACTCAATAGAAACTTTGCTGCTGACTTCAAAAAAAGCATCTTGATAACGTTCTAGCCAATCATAATCTGAAAAATCTAAGCTAGTTTTAAAATGTTTTAAAGCAAATCTTCCTGTACCTGCAATATCAGAATGAAACTCTTTTGCTGTTTTATACAAGTAATTAGAAATTTGTGTTTGTAAATAATGAGAAGCGGAATCTTCAAGTGCATCTATCCTATTCTGAGTCATTTTCTGCGTAACATTACTAATAGAAGAAAGTCTTGCATTCATTCTTACATTGACTCGAATATAAGGGGAGCCATTGATAATATCGGTTTTAATTTCTGGAGCAGCGTGTAAAGTAACATATAAATCTATGGATTTTGTTTCATCATTAGGATCTGGTACGGATAAAATGCAGCTTTTCAGTTCATTGGTCACAATCAAATGACACATCGTTTCAATAACAGATAGTTTACCAACTAGTCGATCATCTCTAAAAACAGCAAGTCCAATATTTTCAATTCCACTACTAGCTTTTTGAGAATCATCTGATTGACTATCACCACTAGAACTTCCTTGCCCTGAATTATCTGAACCTCCTGAACCTTCTGAGTCCTCTGAGCTTTCCGAGCCTTCTGAGCCTTCTTCTTGAGAGCTTCTACTAGCATTACTAGATTGTTCATCAGGAATAATATTTCCGTAAAATAGCCACTGGTTGGGAAGAAGGAGAAACAATGTTATCAAAAAAGTCACCTAATTCTACATTGGAAGTATAACCAGTATATTCACTAGAATTAGGAAGGATTTCATAGAATTTAGCTACTAAATTCTCCAAAGTAGGTTTGATACTTTTAATATACTCTTCCGCACTTGAGGTACTAATAATAACATTGCTATTGGGTCTTAATTGTACTTTATTAATTAAACTATAAACTTCTTTTCCAATTCCCTTTGAAGCAAGTTCTTCTGAAAATACAATGATTTTACAATGAGATAAGTTTACTTCTTTACTAATCACAGAATTGAGCAAATTAATAGCACTATCGATAGAATTTGCTTCGATACTATCTACATAACAAGGGGCGGCACCAGAAGAAGCACTTTCTCCACCGGCACTGGGCATGGTAAATTGAAAAGTTACTTTTAAATCATGAGTTTGCCCAACATCAAAACCGATTGCAACAGCATAACCTAAGTCATCAATACTCTGAACACTATGAGAACCCGTAAAAGCAATTGAAAGAATAATACCAATGATAATCACAATCAAATATTTATACAGATGTTTCATGTCTAGTTACTCCCTTCTTTTTTTCGAGATATCGATGTTTGATGTTGGCAAATATTAGAATACCAAGTCCGATGATAAAAACTAAAATTAGGACAACATATTTGTAAATATTATTTTCTAAAAAGCCAATTTGTTGCAGATTTTCTGGAAGTAGGCTGATACCAAATGTAATTGCGCCGAACAATGCTATAAACCATTTGGTGTATTGCATGTTTGTTAATTTTTGAAAAATACTAGTGGTAAAGAAAAATGCAATATTTAGATAAGAAATAACAGACACAATCCAAATTAATAAAAATAAAGCATCTAATCTCTGAAAGAATCTACCAAATTCAATATATCTAGAAGCAAGGTAAAGAGGAAAGACTTCTTCAGATGTAGTCACTAGCGGAAATAAGAATAACAAAGTAGCAACACTAATGAATAAATAAAAAGCTGAAATACCAATAGAAGCATAAGCTACTTTTTGATAACCTTTTTGATCTTTTAAATGGGGAGGAATTAAATATAAATAAGTAATTCCCCCAAAAGCAAATAAATTACTAAGACCACTAAAAAAGGTAGGAATCACGCCATCTCCAAGAATAGGAGAAATTCTATACATACTAAAATTCTCAATATTAGCAAGAAAGATAAATAAAATACTAATTAAAATAACAGGCATGAAAAACAAATTGGAACGGACAATAGATTGAAATCCTAATTTATTTCCAATAATAATAGCAATTAAAAATAAAAGCATAATGATTGGTACAGGAGTTCTTGGGAAAAAGATAATCTTTAATCCTTCTGAAAAACTTCTAAGTAGTGTACTAATGGTAAATACTAAGTAAGCAATTAGCAAAACACCAATCAATATTTTAAGCCACTTTCCACCTAAATATTTAGCAATATCTAAAATATCAAGACCAGGAAATTTTTTAAGTAGATGACAAATCAGATAAACTACACCGAGGGCAACAAGGCTAATAAAAATAACATTTAAAAGAGAGCCTGAAGAAGTAGTAGCAATAATGTTTTTTGGTAAGTTTAAAATAATATGATTGATCATAACAGTTAACATAAGAGCAATTGCCTCTATATTTCCTACTTGTTTGTCAGCCATGAAAAGTTCTCCTTTCTTAAATTCATTCTTAAGATAAAACTTAATAACATGTTCTTTTTATTTAAATTTCCATTTCATAGAAATATGTTGCTGAGATTTTTGCTTTTTTGTATTTAAATAATCAGCTCGATTTTCTCTTTTCCAAACGGGTTCTAAAAAATGTCCATTTTGATTAAAGTTAGTCACTGGCGAATAAGGTGCTAAATATGGAACACCAAAGGATTTTAAACTGCTTAAAATACCAACATAAATGAATAATCCGATAGCAATGCCAAAAAATCCAGCTATATAGCCCAAAATGATGAAAATAAAGCGCATAAGCCTTAAATGAAACCCAAATGAAAAATCTGGAATCGTAAAAGAGGCAATTCCTGTAATGGCAACAATAATAATCAAAATTGGGCTTACAATACTTGCACTAACAGCAGCTTGACCTAATACTAAAGCACCAACAATTCCAATGGTTGGTCCAATGGGAGAAGGAACCCTAAGGCCAGCTTCACGAATTAATTCAAAAGAAATCTCCATTACCAAAATTTCAAAGATAATAGGGAAGGGGACATTTTCTCTTGAAGCAAGCAAAGAAAATAACAGCTCTGTTGGTACAAGCTCTTGATGAAAGTCAGTAATGGCAAGATAAAGGCCTGGTAACAAAAGAGTAATTCCAATGGCTAAAAACCTTAAAAATTTCAAAAAGTTAGAAAACTGAAACTTTAAATTCGTATCTTCAGGAGAAGAAATAAAATCAATTAAAGTAGCAGGCATAATTAAGCAATAAGGGTTTCCACCAACTAATACAACCACTCTACCACCATATAAATATTTGGTGGCTTTATCTGGTCTTTCTGTTGATAAAATCTGAGGAACGCTATACTTTTGGTCTTCTCCTATTAGTTGCTCTAATTCACCAGAAGAAAGAACAGAGTCAACCTCTAGATTGTTTAAACGATATTTCACCTCAGCGATTAAATCGCTATTGGCAATATTTTGAATATAACAAACAGCACATTTTGTTTTGCTTAAATTTCCAACTTCTACATTTTCGATTACTAAATTTTGATTATTTACCACTCTACGAAGTAGGGAAGTATTGGTTCTAATATTCTCCACAAAAGCCTCTTGTGGCCCACGAATAATGATTTCATTATTTGCAGTTCCAACTTCTCTTTGTTTAAAACCTTTTACATCAATATCAAAAGCAACTCCAATGGTGTCCACAAATAAAATACAGTTTCCCATATTGACACCATTAAAAGCCGCATCAAAAGTAGAAATCTTTTTCACATTATTTTGAGGGAGAAGACAGTCAAAAATGTAATTTTCTAAATCAAACTTTTTTACTTTCTTCACTGTAATATTACTGGTCTTAGCCTCTGATACCACTTGTTCTTGAGCTTTATCAAAAATGTTAGCTCTGTTACGCATCATCAAGGCTTCTAATACATTATTATTAATTAATTGAGAATCTACCATTCCATCGATTAAGAAAAGCAGTGCTTTATATTGCTTATTTCTTGCAGTCAGTGTAAATTCACGAAGTACAATATCACTATTAATCATGGTATTATATTTTACTTTAATGTACTCTATATTAACAGAAAGACTAGGGAAAATATCTTTTGCTTCAAAAGCCTTTTCATTTTCCTGTGCCTTAGAAGAACTGGAAGAACTAGAATCTTGATTTTTAGTTTCTGTTTCATAAGGACTAGATAAAGTAAATTGATAGGACGTATTAGCAGATTTATTAAAAAAATCATCTAATTTTCTATTTAATTTCTCTTTCCAAGAAGAGAAAGAATTTTAATTTTCATCAGATGGATTCATAGAAAATTTTCCTTTCGTTTTATGATTCATTTTTCTTAAAATTCTATTAATGATATTGTTTGCCAAAAAAAGAAAAAATATTCAAAAAAATTTGCTAATCTTTTCACAATAACTTATCCTTTAGAACTTTTCGCATTTGTCTTGTATCTGCCTAGTAATTAGTGTATAATAGAACCGTTAAGAAAACAAAAAAGAGGGAATTTATAAAAATAATCACTTCCTCACCCAAAAAGGAGAGAAAAACATGTATAGAAATCATAATTGTGGAGAATTAACAATCAAAAACGTAGGAGAAACTGTTATTATCGCAGGCTGGGTACAAAAAATTAGAAACTTAGGATCTATGGTATTTATCGATTTGCGTGACCAATTTGGTATTACACAAATTGTTCTATCAGCTGATAATCAAACAGTAGATAAAACGATATTAAGCCAAGTTGTAACAGAATGTGTATTACAAGTAGAAGGAACAGTAGTAGAGCGTTCTAGCAAAAATCCTAAAATGGTAACTGGTGAAATAGAAGTTGATGCAAAAAAAATTGCTATTTTAGGAAAATGCAAAAATGTATGACCATTTGAAATTAATTCTGATAAAACAGGAGAAGTAAAAGAAGATTTAAGGTTAGAATACCGTTTTCTAGATTTAAGAAATGATAGAATTCATCAAAATATCTTACTTCGTAGTGAGGTTATGAAAACCATTCGAAGAAAAATGGATGAACTTGGATTTACAGAGATTCAAACTCCTATTTTGGCAAATTCTTCACCAGAAGGGGCAAGAGATTATTTAGTTCCAAGTAGATTACATCCAGGGGAATTTTATGCTCTTCCTCAGGCACCGCAACAATTTAAACAACTACTTATGGTGTCAGGGTTTGATCGCTATTATCAAATTGCACCATGTTTTAGAGATGAAGATCCTAGAGCAGATAGGGCACCAGGAGAATTTTATCAATTAGATTTTGAAATGAGTTTTGCCGAGCAAGAAGATGTTTTAAATGTGCTAGGAGAAGTGTTTACTACCATATTTAAAACTCATACTGATTGGAAAGTAGATGAGGCACCATTTAAAAAGATTCCATATAAAGAAGCTATGGAAAAATACGGAAGTGACAAACCAGACTTAAGAAACCCACTCATCATTCAAGATGTAACCAATATCTTTAAAAATGTAGATTTTAAAGCCTTTCAAGGGAAAACGGTAAAAGCTATCGTAGTGAAAGAAGCGGCAAATCAGGCAAGAAAATTCTTTGATAGTATGACAGAATTTGCAGTAAATGAGTTAAAGGCAAAGGGATTAGCTTGGGTAAAAGTAGATGAGCAAAATGTACTTTCTGGAGGCATTGCTAAATTTATAGATGAAAGTGCTAAAAGAAAGTTAGAAGAGCAAATTGGAATGGGAAAAAATACTGCTGTATTTTTCATGGCAGATGAATTAAAAGTTGTTCAAAAAATCGCAGGAGCCATTAGAATTGAACTTGCAAATCGATTAGATTTATTAGAAAAAAATGCTTATCGTTTATGCTATATTGTAGATTTTCCAATGTATGAATTATCAGACGAAGGAACCATTGATTTTAACCATAATCCATTTTCTATGCCTCAAGGTGGAATGGAAGCACTAAATCAAAAAAATCCACTTGAAATTTTAGCATATCAATATGATGTAGTATGTAATGGTTACGAAGTAGCATCAGGAGCAGTAAGAAATCATGATCCTGAATTAATGGTAAAAGCATTTGAAATTGCAGGGTATAGTGAAGAAGAAGTAGAAACCAGATTTGGTGCATTATATAATGCATTCCAATATGGAACTCCACCACATGCAGGAGCAGCACCAGGTTTAGATAGAATCGTTATGTTAGTAGCAGATAGTAAAAATATTCGTGAAGTGATTGCCTTTCCTAAAAATAAAAAGGCAAGAGATTTACTAATGAGAGCACCTAGCAGAGTTCATCCAAAACAGTTAGCGGATGTACATATTAAGGTGGTTGAAGAAAAAGATGAGTAAAAAAGTATTACTAGGAATGAGTGGAGGAGTGGACAGCTCTGTTGCCGCAATATTATTAAAACAAGCAGGATATGAAGTAATTGGTGGTACCATGGTATTATGGGAAGGACCTAAGTCTTCTTTAGTGGTAGAAGATGCTAAAAAAGTATGTGAAAAATTAGGAATAGAGCACCATGTATTTCACTTAGAAAAAGAATTTCATGAAAAAGTAATAGCCCCATTTATTGGTTGTTATGCATGCGCCAAAACACCAAATCCTTGTATAGAATGTAATCGATATTTGAAATTTGCTCTCTTTTATGAGAAAGCAAAACAGCTTGGCTGTGATTTTATTGCAACAGGTCATTATGCTAAAATGCAATGGAGCAAAACCTATCAGCAATATGTATTAACCAAATCAAAAGCTACTAAAAAAGATCAAACCTATTTTTTATACTCTATTCCACAAGAATTATTAGACAAAATCTTATTTCCTTTAGCAGATTTTACTGATAAAACAGAAATCAGAAAAATTGCAGAAGAACATGATTTGGTGGTAGCAGCTAAGAAAGATAGCCAAGAAGTATGCTTTATTCCAAATGATGATTATGTTACTTTTTTAATGGATCATTTCAAAAAATCTGGAAATAGCTTACCAAGAAAAGGCGCAATTCTGCGAAAAGATGGAACAGTTTTAGGAACTCATAAGGGCTTAATTTATTATACAGTAGGGCAAAGAAAAGGGCTAGGAATTGCCTATCCAGAGCCACTTTATGTATTAAAGTTAGACCCAGATAAAAATGAAGTAATAGTAGGAACGAAAGAAGAATTATATGAAACTACTTTGCAAGCAAATGAATTAAACTTTTTATTAAAAGATATAGACCTTGTTTCCAAACCAGTAGAAGTTATGGCAAAAATACGCTATCGTGCTGAGCCAGCAAAAGCCTTTTTACGTGTTTCTAACGGTGGAGAAAAGGAAAAAATTGCGACACTTGTTTTTGAAAAGCCACAAAGGGCAATCACCAAAGGACAATCCGTAGTGTTTTATGTAGGTGATGTAGTTCTGGGAGGAGGAATCATTTTGTAAAGTTGTCACTTTTGGGGACAATAGTGACATCAGCAAAAAAAACAAAACAAAATTTCGCAAAAAACTATTGCTTTATTTTTAACTTAATGTTACAATCAATATGTGGGAAATATAAAATACTGTTTTGTGAAAGAGGTGATAATATGCCTAAAAAACTAAAGGAAGAAAGCCTAGAATCACTAGTCGCACAAATACAAGAGCTATTAAACGAACTAACAAAAGAACAAAACAATCTAGCAAATGATGTAAAAAAACATCATAAGGCAACCATGAAGAAACTAGACAAACTAAGAGAATTTGACGAAATTGCCGATATGACAAATCAAGTATTTGAAAGAAGAATTTCAAATATTGAGCAAGCAGTAAGTCAAATATTAAAAACAAAAGAAAAATAATATGTTATTCAATCAAATCTTGTATATTTCTAAACTCATATCCTTGTTGTTTTAAATAATCAATAGAATCTTGTAAAACATTTTGTGTTTTATTTAAATCACCAGAATCATGCATTAAAACAACAAGGGTATTTTTATTTTTACTAGTATTTTTCAAAAATTTTAGTAACTGTGCATCAGAATACTTTTGCATACCATCGTTATTTAAACAGTTCCAATCTAAGTAAGTATAGTCAAATTCTTGTAGATAACTAATATATTTCTTTTTGGTAGTATAATTGGTCATAGAGCCACAAGGAAAACGAAACAAATGAGAATGATACCCGAGGGACTCCAATTGCTTCTGAAATAGCTTTATCGGTTCTTAATAATTCTTCTAAAAAACTTTCTTTATTTTGATAAAGTAGATGATCCTTGTGAGAAAATGTGTGGTTTGCAATGAAATGGCCTTCTTCATAGGCGCGTTTTACTAAATCAGGGTTTTGTAAAACTCTTTGTCCTATGACAAAAAAGGTGGCTGTAATTTCATTTTCTTTTAGAATATCTAAAATTTCGGGAGTACATCTTTTGGTAGGACCATCATCAAAGGTAAGATAGGCTACTTTTTCTTTAGACTTGTAAATATTTTGGATGTTTTCTACTTTTTCGGCAGTTAATACACTGTTAGCTTGCTTTTGAAATTCTTCATAAAGTTCGGCAAAAGTGTAAGTGTTTGTTTGCATTAAAGAACTTGTAGGAATACTAGAAGAATTGTTGATTTTGCCACTAGCAGCATAAAAAAACATAGCAAAAGCAATGATACAAACCATCATAAGGGCTAATAAAACTTGATTTTTCTTAAGAAGAAAGATTTTCATGATAACTCCTATTTTAAAAATGAGATTCTATTGATATATTTATTTGCAATTTTTAAAATTTATGCTATTAGACTTGGAAGTAAAGATTAAAAAAGGAGAAAATTATAAAAAACTATTGCCAAAAGTAAAAAATAATGATATTTTAAATATCAGAAATAACAAAAGGAGTATCACAAAAATGACAAACCTTAAAACCGTTGAGGCTGTATATATATATATATATATATCAACAAAATATTAAATAAAAACAAGGTAATAACATTACCTTTATTTGTGATAAAAGAAGGCAGACTATTGTTTAAATAAAACCATAGCCTGTCGTTTTTGTGTGCCTTAAAGGAAAAAAGGAGAGTGAGGGTAAGATAAAAGATTAGGATTTAGAAAAAATAAATGGTAAAAAAACGAAAGGAGAAACGTTAAAGATGAAAAGAGATAAACAAAAAGAAAA
>CALYAE010000041.1 GCA_944393435.1 uncultured Clostridia bacterium | reverse complement strand
CATTTTTGCAATATTTTCTGTTACATGATTTTGATCTAACACAGGATTGAATTCTACTAAATCAGCAGACTTAATACAATCTTGATATTTTACAATTTCATCTACTAATTTGTATGTTTCCTCTAAGTTAATTCCATTGGCAGCAGGTACAGAAACCCCAGGTGCAATAGTTGGATCAATCAAATCTAAATCCATACTAATATGGACACCGCTTGTTCCATTTGTTGCAATGTCAAATGCTTTTTTACAAATTGCTTTGATTCCCTCTTTTTCAATATCTTTTGTAGAAAAAACGGTAACACCTGCATCTAACACATTTCCCCATTCCCATGGATCAATATCTCTACCACCAACGATAACAGCATTTTTAGGCTGATAAAATGGACCTTTATGAAATGGCGCTAAAATTTCTTTTTCATAATTGGTAGCAACAGCAAGTGGTAAGCCGTGTAAGTTTCCTGTAACTGAGGTTTGATAGGTGTTGTAATCAGCATGAGAATCAAACCAAATGATTCCTAAGTTTTGATGCTTTTGAATAGAAGCCAAACTAGAGGCAATAGCAATAATATGGTCTCCGCCCACAGTTAAAGGAAATTCTCCTTGCTGTATTACTTTTTGTACCAAATGATATAGCTTGGTATTAAATTCATCAATTTGCTCCAAATTTCTTTTTTCTTGTTTACTATCTAATGCCTTTATGGCAAGTACTAAATCATGCATTTTTTTGTTATATGCTTTTGTTTCTTCTGCTGACATCTTATTTTCAAAGTGCAACTCGTGCATCATAAGCAAAAGGGTATTAAATTCTGTTACAAAGTCGTCAATTGTTTGTTTGGCGGTTTGAACATTTTTGATTTCTACTGAATCTTTTGTAGCCAGAGCTTGTAAAGTGTAAGTATGACTAATTTTGGAAGATGATAAATCTTTTGTCAAAAGTGTAGCACCAAGAGATGCTCCATTTACATTTAGGCCTAAATCAGTGCAGGCATTAATAATTGCTATTTTATTCATAATTTTCCTCCTTGTATTAAAAAAGTTCTACCACAGTAACACCCATTTCTCCTTCGCCAAAAGTGCCAAGCCTATAACTTTTTACCTGTGGATTTTTCTTTAAATATTGGTGAATTCCTTCTCTTAATTTACCTGTTCCTTTTCCATGGATAATGTAAACAGGGGAAAGATGGGCAAGTACACAATCATCTAAATATTTATCAATCACATAAATAGCTTCTTCAACAGTTTGACCAATTACATTAATCTGAGAAGATACAAATTGAGATTTTGACTCTTGCGGTTTATGATCTAATCCTTTTTCCTTACCACTTGCTGTTTTAGTAGAAGTGGAACCATGAGAATTAGTTTTAGACGGATTATCTATTTTCTTTAAGTTAGTGAGTTTTACATTTATTTTTGCTTGACCAACTTGAACTAACACTTCATTTGTTTTACTTACATGATCACTTAGAACAATGCCTGGCATTTGCAAGGAAGAAACCCAGACTTCTAAATTTTTGTGAATCTGCTGCGGTGTTAGCATATTTTCAGAATCTTGTTTGTGAGAGCCTTCCTCTGCTGAAGAAGCATAAGTTGGCTGATATTTTTTGAGTTTATCATTTAATTGATTTCTTAAGGTATTTGCTTGCTTTAAGTGGGTAGTTTCTTTAGCAAGTTCTTGCAAAACTTCATTTACCTCTTCTTTTGCCTCAAGCACAATATCTCTAGCTTGTGCTTTGGCATCTTCTAATAAACTTTGTTTTTTCTCTAAAAATTGTGTATTTGCCTGTTCTAGTGATTTTCGAAGAGCACTAATTTGCTTTTCATTTTTTAAAATTTCTTCTTTTTCTTGTTCGATCACTAATTTATCATCATAGATATTTTTTAATAATTCTTCTATTTGAATGTTATCTTGTTTCAAATAAGAAGTAGCATTTTCTAAGATTTGACGATTCAAACCGAGTTTTTGGCTAATTGCAAAAGCATTACTTTTCCCAGGGATACCAAGAAGCAAATGATAAGTTGGTTTTAGGTGTTCTAGATCAAATTCAAAACTTGCATTTTCAAATCCATCTGTTACTAAAGCAAATTCTTTTAATTCCTGATAATGAGTAGTACAGCAAACAAAAGCGCCTTTTTCTTGTAAAAAAGTTAAAATGCTAATTGCTAAAGCAGCGCCTTCTAAAGGGTCAGTGCCAGAGCCAAGTTCATCTAATAGAACGAGACTATTGGAAGTAGCTTGGTTAGTGATATCTACAATATGCGTGATATGGGAAGAAAAAGTGCTAAGAGATTCTTGGATACTTTGTTCATCTCCGATATCTACAAAAATATGAGAAAATACACAAATACTACTTCTTTCATCACAAGGAATAGGAATACCAGAATAAGCCATCAAAAGTAATAACCCTACTGTTTTAAGTGCCACAGTTTTACCACCAGTGTTAGGACCGGTAATTAGTAAACAAGTATAATCTTTTCCAATGGCAATATCAATTGGAACTACTTGCGTAGAATCAATCAGAGGATGTCTAGCCTTCACAAAGCTGACCCACTTTTCTTGATTTAAGTTGGGAATTACACCATTTATGTTTTTGCCATAGTTTACTTTTGCAAACAATAAATCAATTTGGGCAATTATTTCCAAATTCTTAGTAAGTTCAGCTGTACAGTGAAATAAAGAGCTGGAAAGAATCTGCAAAATCTTTTCAATTTCAAGTTCTTCTTCCATTTTGATATGGTTTACTTGGTTATTCATTTCAAACACAGAGGTAGGTTCAATATAGAGGGTAGAACCACTGCTAGAGGTATCATGAATAAATCCTTTGATTTGGTCTTTATATTCTTCTTTTACAGGAATCACATAACGGTTATTACGAATGGTAACAATAGGATCCATAATATATTTAGAATAACTGCTAGAATATATAAAAGAATTCAATTTTTCTTTAATTCCCTGTTCTAGATTTTTTCTATTCTTACGTAAAGAAGCAAGTTTAGAAGAAGCATTATCGGCAATTGTATTTTCATCTAAAATCTTTTCAAAAATATTCTTCTCAATAGAAGGATTTGCATAAATGGCAGAAAAGTAGTGATCTAGCAAAGGAAAATTACTGATGTTAAATTGTTCATCTCCATAAAAAAACTTACGAAGTTCGTAAGAAAGTTTTAAAAACTTGGCAAGATCAAAAAGAGCTTTGCTTGATAAGGTTTGGCTACTTTCTAAAGGTTTTATATATTGCTCGATAGGATTAAGTTCTGCTAAAGGTGGCAATCCTTTTTGAAAAAGTAAACTATTTGCTTCAGAAGTTAGAAAAAGAGCCTGCTGTACTTCTTCAAAAGTAAAACTAGGAGTAAGTTTTTGGCAAAGTAACTTTCCTAAATAAGTTTTACAATAAGTTTCTAATTGTTTTTGTATTTGATTATATTCTAGCTTATGCAAAGTAAAATTCATTTGAAAAATCCTTTCATTTTGATTTTGCTATCAATATTTTTATTAAGCATCGCATCTATTATGTCATAAATGAAAGAAAAATACAAGTTATCAGATTATTTTTCAGAGAAATAACGTATGGTAAAAATATATGAAATTAATGTTACAAAAAAAGCAAGATTTTTTCTTGTAGGAAGCAAGAAAAAATAAAAAAACACTTGTAATAAAAATAAAAGTAATGTAGAATAAAAATGGTTAAAAAATAAAAACAAATATGGCTTTGTGATTAAGCAAGATGGAACGCAAAATGAATATGTGTGGATCCCAGCAAATGTAGACAATATGTATACAGAGGTATCAACCCCAGTAAAATTAACAGGAGTAGAAACCACAACCAGTATATATAGTAAGCTAAGAGGAGTAACAGGAAGCACGCCTGGTGGCAACACAGGATTTAGAGAGCCAGACCTAGTTGTGGGAAGTGGCTCAGAGTATGATGCAGTAGCAAGCTATCAAACCATCTTAGGGGCAAGTAGTACAAAAGATATGGCAGATAAAATGGTAGCAGAATATGTAGAGATACATGATAGTATAGAGCAATATGGAGGATTTTATATTGGAAGATATGAGCTAACAGAAACAAAAGGTACCCCAACAGTAGAAAAGGGAGGGACAGTTATTACACAGCAGAATTGGTACAATTTAAAGAAAGCATGTATGAGTTTAGTAGATAATAGTGATAAAGAAGAAAGTGAAATAACAGCCAAAACAACCATGATATATGGAAATCAATGGGATGAAGTAGTAGCATGGTTAGCTACAAAAGAATATAATACAGAAGATTCTAGCACTTGGGGAAATTATAATAATTATAATGATTCAGTAACAGCAGATAAACAAGTAGAAGGGGCAGGAACAAAAGTATTTGAAGCAGGAGCAAGTGAAAATTGGAAAGCAAATAATATCTATGATTTTGCAGGAAATGCAAGAGAATGGACCCAAGAGGCCGCTGACACCCACACTCGTGTTACTCGTGGTGGCGATTACGATTTTTCTGGATCTGACGTTCCTGCTTCTAACCGCAACCTCAGCAGTCCGCACAACGGCCTCAATCCCAACTTCTCCACTAGGCCCACACTTTATATAAGTAGCACGGAACAGTGAAAAAAGTTAACGTAATATTTGAGACAAAAAAATACGAAAAAATTCCAAAAACACTTGCATTTTTTGGAAAAGTACGCTATAATAAATACTGCATAAAGAAAAAACAAGAAGAGTGGGAACAAATCCCACTCTTCTATCGTATAACAATCAGTAAGGAGAAAACCATGACGAAATTAGAACAAAAAGTAGAAGCCTTAATCAAACCAACTATTGAACAATTAGGATATAGCCTATATGATGTGATTTATGAAAAAGAGGCACAAGACTACTACTTACGTATTTTTATAGAATACCAAGATTCTAAAAAATCTATTAATTTAGAGGATTGTGAGAAAGTAAATGATGCTATCTCAGGTATGCTAGATGAAGCCGATTATATCAAAGATCAATATTTTCTAGAAGTTTCTTCAACAGGAGTAGAAAAACACTTAAGGAAAGAAAGCCATTTTCAGGAAAATTTAGAAAAGCAAGTAGAAGTAAGTCTATTTAGTCCGATTGTTATAGAAGAAGGAAGAAAAAAAGAAAAACAAATAGAAGGAATTTTAAAAGGATTTGATGCTGAAAATATTACAATTGCTATCACAGTCCATGAAAAGCAAAAAGAAGAAAAAACATTAACCATACCAAGAAAACATATTGCCAAAATGAAGTTAAAATATCAATGGGAATAAGGAGGAATTAGAAAAATGAAGAAAAAAAGCAATCTACCAGCAATCAACAATGAAGAACTAATTTTAGCGTTACAAGAACTAGAAAAAGAAAAAGGAATCAAAAAAGAAAGTTTATTAGAAGCAATCGAAAATGCATTAGTGACAGCATATAAAAGAAATTTCGATTCATCAGAAGAAAATGTGAAAGTAACGATGGATCCAGAAACAGGAGAAGTTCACATTTATGCCCTAAAAGATGTGGTAGAAACGGTAGAAAATGCAAATATACAAATTTTGTTAGAAGATGCTAAAAAGATAGATAGAAAATTAGCATTAGGAGATAAGGCAGAAATTGAATTAGAGCCAAAGAATTTTGGAAGAATTGCAGCACAAACTGCAAAACAAGTTATTGTACAAAAAATCAGAGAAGAATCTAGAAATGCTTTATTTGAAGAGTTTAACGAAAGAAAAGGAGAAATTGTTTCTGGTATTATACAAAAAGCAGATGGCGGACTTGTTGTTTTAGACTTAGGAAAACTAGAAGGAGTAATGCCACTAAAAGAACAGGTTCCAACCGAAAATTATCGTGTGAATGATAAAATAAGGGCTTATATATTAGATGTGCAAAAAGGACTAAAAGGTTCTCCACAAGTTACTGTTTCTAGAGCATGTACTGATTTTGTAAGGAAGCTATTTGAACTTGAAATTCCTGAAATTTATGAAGGGGTTATTGAAATAAAAAGTGTTTCTAGAGATCCTGGAAATAGAAGCAAGGTAGCAGTTTATTCTCCAAATGAGAATATTGATCCAGTAGGTTCTTGTGTAGGGCAAAAAGGAATTCGTATTCAAAACATTATCAATGAATTAAATGGTGAAAAAATTGATGTGATTGAATGGAATGAAGACCCAGCTATTTTTATTTCAGCAGCTTTACTTCCAGCACAAGTGATGGCAGTAGATATTCATGAAGAAGAAAAATTTGCACAAGTGATTGTTCCAGATGACCAATTATCTTTAGCAATCGGAAAGGCTGGGCAAAATGCGAGATTATCTGCTAAACTAACTGGTTGGAAAATTGATATTAAAAGTGAATCTCAATTTAGACAAATGATGGAACAAGTAGATGAAGAGGAAGAAAAAAAGCAGCAAGATGATGAATAATGTATAAAAATCAAAAATACATTTAAAATAAAGGAAGTGGACGTTTTGAAAAAGATACCTAACCGTACTTGTATTGGTTGTAATAGTAAAAAGCCAAAAAAAGAACTCATTCGTATTGTGAAAAATGCACAAGGAGAAATTAAACTTGATAAAACAGGCAAATTACCAGGCAGGGGAGCGTATATTTGTGACAATTTGGAATGCTTAGAAAATGCAATCCGTTCTAAGAGGTTAGAAAAATCTTTTGAAATGAAAATTGAAAATGAGGTTTATGAACAGTTACGAAATACGATTGGAAAATAAGAGGTGGAAGATTGGTTGATTATCAAAAAATATGTGGTTTATTAGGATTAGCAACAAAAGCTGGTAAAATTATTGCAGGTACAGATGCTTGTATTGAAGCAATCGAAAAAAAGTCAATTTTTTTAATTTTATTAGCACAAGATGCATCTGAAAGAACAAAAAATTTATTTTATCAAAAAGCAAAAGATTATCAAATTATAGTGATCGACAAATTGACAATGGAGAGTTTAAGTAGAGCCATTGGAAAACAAAACAAAGCAGTAGTTGGTGTAAAAGAAAAAGGGTTTGCACAAGCGATGGAACAAGTAGTTAATGGGGGTGAAATGATTGGGTAAAATAAAAATACACGAAATTGCAAAAGAATTGGGTATAAGCAGTAAAGAAGTAATAGCAAAAGCAAATGAACTAGGAATAGAAGTAACAAGTCATTTGAGTTCCGTAGAAGAGGATGTGGCACAAAAAATTAAGACAAGTTTTACAAACAAACAAACAGATAATAAAGAGAAAAAAGTAGCAAAAAAAGAGGTGGCTCCAGTCATTATTAGACGTGAGGTTATTTTGGCAGACGAAGATAAAGAAGTAAAAAAAGAGGAAAAACAAGATAGAAAAGATGTTGGTTTTGTAGAAAGAAAGAAAAACCAAGATTTTAATATTGTGTACAGAAAACAACCAGTAAAGCCAATGACAGTAGGTGAACTCTTCGGAATTAAGAACAATGCAAAAGAAGAAAAGAAAAAAGAAGAACAAGAAGAGAAAAAAGTAGTAGAACCAGTAGAAACAATCCAAAAAGAAGAAACCGTTTCAGAAGTAGAGTCTTCTAAAAAAGATGAGGAAAAGAAAACCGAACTACTTTCTCCTTCTATGGTACGTGAAGAAAAAGTGCAAACAGAAAAACAGCAAACTATGCATAAAGAAAATAGATCCTATCAAAACCAATCTGCAAACCGTGATTATAACAATCATCGTGAGGCAAATTATTCTAACAGACAAGGACGTAAGGGAGAGTATAATCAAACTAGGCCAGCAAACCGTTATGGAAATAGACAAGAGCAAGGCAATCAAAACCGCTTTGGAAATCGTTCTCAAAGGGATAATCACTATGGAAATAATCAAAGGCCATTTAATAGAAACATGAATAGACCACTTGATAATCGTGGAATAGATCGTAATATCAAAAACATCATGGAAAATGAAATCGTGGAAAAAGAAGATAAAAGAGATATTAGTACAAGAGCAATTGATAAGGAAAAAGCAAACCGTCATGAAGATAACAAGGCTAAAAAAGGAACTAGAGTTAAGAAGACAGATCGTTTCCATGAAGATTTCAATGAAGGAAAATTAAAAGATTTAAAACAAGTAGATAAACTATCTAATATGTTTAATGAACAAGATGGTGGTATGCTTGATTACTATGATTTAACAACTGAAAGGGGTAAGAAAAATAAACGTAAACCTCAAAAAGATGAAGAAAGAAACAAGCAAAAAATCTTTGAATTAAAAGAAATTACAATTCCAAGTATGATTACAGTAAAAGATTTAGCTTCAGAGATGAAAAAGACAAGTGGAGAAGTAATTAAAAAGTTATTTAACCTTGGTGTGATGGCAACGATTAATAATACCATTGACTTTGATACAGCATTCTTAGTTGCAGAAGAATTTGGAATTACAGCTATTAAAAAAGAAGAAGTAAAAGAAGAAGATATTTGATTTGATGAAACAGAAGACAAAGCTGAAGAATTAGAACCAAGACCACCAGTTGTAGTTGTTATGGGACACGTTGATCATGGTAAAACATCACTTCTAGATGCCATTCGTAGTACTCATGTAATTGAAGGAGAAGCAGGAGGAATTACTCAGCATATTGGTGCTTATAAAGTAAATGTCAATAACAGAGAAATTACTTTCTTAGATACACCAGGACATGAGGCATTTACTGCAATGCGTGCTAGAGGTGCACAAATTACAGATATTGCAATTCTAATTGTTGCAGCAGATGATGGAGTTATGCCACAAACCGTAGAAGCAATTAACCATGCAAAAGCAGCAGATATTCCAATTATTGTTGCTATTAACAAAATTGATTTACCTGGTGCTAATATCGAAAAAATCAAGCAAGAGTTAATGGAATATGAATTAGTTCCAGAAGAATGGGGTGGAGATACCATTTATGTTCCAATTTCTGCTAAGAAAAAATTAAACATTGATAACTTATTAGAAATGGTATTATTAGTAGCAGACATGAAGGAATTAAAAGCAAATCCACATAAACAAGCCAAAGGAACTGTTATTGAAGCAAGACTTGATAAAACAAAAGGACCAATTGCCTCCATTTTAGTACAAAGAGGAACTCTAGATGAAGGAGATACCATCGTTGTAGGAAAATCGATTGGTAGAATCCGTGCAATGAGAAATGATAAAGGACAAAGAGTGAAAAAAGCAGGTCCATCAACTCCAATAGAAGTAATGGGATTAACAGATGTGCCAGAAGCTGGTGATACTTTCTATGAAGTAAAAGACGAAAAAATGGCAAAACATTTAATTGAAAGAAGAAAACGTCAAGAAAGAGAACAAGCAATGGCAGAAAGTAGTAAAGTAACATTAAGTAACTTGTTTGAAAAAATGGAAAGTGAAAACTTAAAACAATTAAATATTATTGTAAAAGCCGATGTACAATGAACAGCACAAGCATTAAAACAATCCTTAGAAAAATTATCAAATGATGAAGTAAAGGTAAGAGTCATTCATGCTGTTGCAGGAGCTGTTACAGAATCTGATGTACAACTTGCAAAAGCTGGAAAATGTATCATCATTGCATTTAATGTAAGACCTGTAAATACAGCAAAAGATATGGCTGAAAAAGAAGGAGTAGAAATCAAACAATATTCTGTTATTTATCAAGCAATAGAAGATGTTGAAGCAGCCATGAAAGGCATGCTTGACCCAATTTATGAAGAAAAAGTAATTGGAAATGCAATAGTAAGACAAACCTTCAAAGTATCTGGAGTTGGCACAATTGCAGGTGGCTTTGTTACAGAAGGAAAAATCGAAAGAAATGCTGGAGTACGTGTCATTCGTGAAAATGTTGTGATCCATGATGGAAAACTTATTTCTCTAAAACGTTTCAAAGATGATGTAAAAGAAGTATCAAAAGGATTTGAATGTGGTCTTCAAATTGAAGGTTATAACGATGTAAAAGAAGATGATATTTTAGAATTTTATGTTATGGAGGAAGTTAAGAGATAGGACCATTGGGGACAGTCCCCAATAGTCCTAAAAAGAAAGGATGATTTTTGACAATGCCAAAAAATGAGGCAAGATTAAATCGAGTAAATGAAGAGTTAAAAAAAGAAATTAGCCGTGTGATTACCTTTGAACTTAAAAATTCAAAGGTAACAGGGCTTATTAGTGTTACCAAAGTAAAAATTACACCTGATTTTAAATATGCTAAAATTTATATTAGTATTTTAAATTCTAAAAGTATTGGTAAAACGATGGAAGGGCTAAAAGAATCTGCAGGTTTTATTCGTAGTCAACTTGCTAAAAATGTTAACTTAAGAATAACACCTGAACTTATTTTTGAAATTGATGATTCATTAGAGTATGGGGCTAAAATTGATAGCATCTTAAAAAAACTAAAGGAAGATGAATCAATGAAATAAATGTTAGCTTACCTGATAGAATATAATAAAAAAGAGGGGTATTACATGACTTTAGATGATATAATAGAAAAGATTAATCAAGCTGAGACGATTGCCATTCTAACACATGAAAATCCAGATGGTGATGCAATGGGAAGTAGTTTAGCAATGTATCATGCTTTAAAATCTTATGGAAAAAATCCAGATATTATTATTCCAGAGTTTTCTAAGACTTTTAAATGTTTACCTGGAATAGAAGAGTTAAAATCACAAACTGATATTGAGCACTATGATTTAGCAATTGCTTTAGATTGTGCTACTGTTAAAATGTTAAATGGATTTGCAAGTTATTTTGAAAATGCTAAAACGAAAGTTTGTATTGATCATCATGCAACCAATACCATGTTTGGAGATTACAATTATGTAAATCCAGATGCACCAGCTTGTAGCCAGATTTTATTAGTAATTTTAGAATATTTTGGTATCGAAATTACTAAAGATATTGGTACTTGTATTTTAGCAGGCATTATTACAGATACAGGAGGATTTAAATACCAAGGTGTTACAGCAGAAACTTTTGAATTTGTAGCTTGGCTTTTAAATAAGGGAGTGAATGTTTCAAAAGTTTACCATCAGGTATTACAAGTAAAAACAAAAGCAAACTTTGAACTACATAGAATTGCCAATAATAGAATTGAATTTTTAGAAGATGGAAAAATTGCTTATACATATATTACTGAGGAAGATGAGCAAAATGTTCATGCTGAAAATGGAGATCATGAAGGAATTGTAGAAATAGGTAGAGATGTAGAAGGAGTAGAAGTATCTATTTTCATTCGTCAAACCTCAAAAGGATATAGGGTTTCTCTTCGTTCTAATGAGTATGTGAATGTTTCTGATGCATGTAGTGTATTTGGAGGTGGAGGACATCCAAGAGCAGCTGGCTGTACAATTCAAGGAAATACCATTGAACAAGTAAAAGATAAAGTGGTAAGAGAAGTAATAAGATTATTATAATAGCGATAAATTATAAAAATAAAAGGAAAAAACAATGGATGGAATCTTAATTGTAAATAAACCAAAAGACCTTACATCCCATGATGTAGTGGCAAAAGTAAAAAAATTGACAAATGAAAAAGTAGGGCACACCGGAACTTTGGATCCAATGGCAACTGGTGTGCTTCCTTTATTATTGGGCAAAGGAACAAAACTATCTAAATATTTGATAGAACATGATAAAGTTTATGAAGCTACCCTTCATCTGGGAATGAAAACAGATACTGCCGATGGAGAAGGCAGGGTAGTAGAAAAAGAGGAAGTGAATAAGGACAATCTAAAAAAAGAAACCATAGTAGAAGTTTTAAACTCTTTTTTAGGAAAGCAAAAACAAATTCCTCCTATCTATTCTGCCATTAAAGTAAAGGGAAAAAAATTATATGAATATGCCAGAGAAAATAAACAAGTAGAAATAAAGCCAAGAGAAATTGAAATTTATGCAATCAAATTGTTAGCTATTTGTAAAGAAGATATTTGCTTTATGGTACACTGTTCAAAAGGAACTTATATTAGAACATTATGTGAAGATATTGCAGCAAAACTAGGTACGATTGGTTATATGAAGGCTTTAAATCGTATTCAAGTAGGAAAATTTACTCTAAAGCAAGCAATCAGCTTACAAGAAATAGAAACCAATATACAAAATAAAAACTTTGGAGGAAATTACTTTATTTCCATAGAAAAATTTTTTGAAAACCTGCCAGAGATGCAATTAGATGACCACAAACTTGCTTTATTGTTAAATGGAGTATCATTAACGATTAAAAAAGAAGATGGACTCTATCAAATCAAAGACAAAACAGGTAAATGGATTGGTGTTGGAACAATAAAAAATTCTCTCCTAAAGAGAGAACTCATCATATAAAACAAATATTATTTAAATGATAGCACAAAATCAAGAAAGAAGCAAATGTAGAAAATCTATTTAAAGTTTAGAAAAAGTAAGTAAAAAAGAGATTAAAGCATTTAGTAAATAAAATTGAAGAAAAAAGAAGTTGCAAGTAAAAAAAGTTTATGCTAAAATAACAATAACATAAAAATAAAATTTATTTTCCCTGCATAGTGCGTGTAGACTGGAATTTTAGAACCAACAAATTTGAAACGGGAGTCCGCCTTTAGATGTGGCGTGTATGCTTATATTTATATAAGAAACCCAGGAGCATCTAACAAGACACCCACCTGTGAAAACAGGTCCTTAAAATTTCATTCATCTTGCGGCTAACGTGGGGATTTTTTATTTGCATAAAGAAAAGAGTAGAAAATGAACCAAAAAGAATTGCTCCTTTTAGGAGAAACCAAATTAAAGCAAGAAAATATACAAGAGCCAAAGGAAAAGGCCAGAAGACTGTTAGAATTTATTTTAAAGCAAAGCAGAGCACAATGTATTTCCAATATGCAAGAACAAGTAGAAAGTAAAAAACAGCTCCTATATCAGGAAAAAATACAAGAACTAATCCAAGGAAAGCCTTTGCAATATATTACCAATCATCAGGGGTTTATGGGATTAGACTTTTATGTAGATGAAAATGTATTAATTCCACAGCCAGATACAGAAATTTTAGTAGAAGCAGCTATAAAAATAGCAAAAGAAAAAATGCAAATCTTAGATCTTTGTACAGGAAGTGGCTGTATTGGAATTGCACTGGCTAAGTATTTGAAAAATGCTCAAATTACTTTAGCAGATATTAGTAAAAAAGCGCTAGAGGTTGCTAGAAAAAATGCTATCCATCATCAGGTAGAAGATAAAATAGAATTGATAGAATCCAACTTATTTGAAAATTTAGAAAACAAAAAGTTTGATCTTATTATTTCTAATCCTCCCTATATCAGAACTAGCGTGATTCCCACTCTTTCTAAGGAAGTACGTAAAGAACCTTATATTGCTTTAAATGGAGGAGAAGATGGACTTTTCTTTTACCGTGAAATTTTAAAACAAGGACATTTATACTTAAAATCAGAAGGATATCTATTATTAGAAATAGGATATGACCAAGCTGAAGAAATTATTAAATTATGGAAGAATATTTCTAGTCAAAATTTAAATTTAGTAACGAAACAAGCCATTCAAGATTTAGGCGGAAATGATAGAGTATTGGTATTTCAAAAAATGGTTGATATATAAATATATTGATAAAGTAGTAAGCATGCTAAAATAAAGAAAGCAAAGAAGGTGAAATTCAAATGTCTTTTTCTAGTGACGTAAAAAAAGAACTAAGTAAATTAAGCAATTTAGCTAATAAAGTACTTGTAAAATATGAATTTTTGGGGTATTTGGTTTCTAATCATATTACCATCCAAAAAAGCAAGCTAAAATTTACGACAGAAAATGAATATAACATTAATCGATTTAGTAAAATTATCACTAATTTGCAATATCAAAACCATGAAATTAAGCTAACTGGTAAAAATTTTTGTATCATGCTTCCTAAACCAATTCTAGCAGAAGTTCGGATATGAAAAAAATAAAATCCTATTAGATGTAAAAAAAGTAAAAGAAGAAATGCAAGCAAATGAGTCATTTGCTAAAGCCTTTATAAGAGGGACATTTATGGGTGGTGGGTCCATGAATAGCCCCCAGAAAACATATCATCTAGAAATTCTTTTTTCGGAAAACCAATATGCCCAAATGGCACTAGAGCTATTAGAGAAGTATCAAATTAAATTTAAAATATTAGAAAAGAAAAAAGAATATGCATTATACACAAAAGATGGAGAGGAAATTTCAATGTTTTTAGCATTTATTGGCGCAAATAATGCTGTTTTGAAATATGAAGATATTCGAGTCTACCGCGACATGCGAAATCAAGTAAATCGAAAAGTAAATTGCGAAACAGCCAACTTAAATAGAACAGTAAATGCAGCTGTAAAACAAATAGAAGAAATTCACTATTTACAAAAAATAGGACAGCTAGAAAAATTATCCAAACCATTACAAGAAATTGCAAAATTAAGACTTGAAAATCCAGAGGCATCTTTGGTAGAATTAGGAAAAATGTTATCAGTTCCAATAGGAAAATCTGGTGTAAATCATCGCCTTAAAGTAATTATGAATATTGCAAAACAGTGTCATTAAATAGGTGTTACCATGGGGACGTTAGTTAGGGAGAAAAAAATGGATCAAAAAGAAATCGGAATTTATGTACATATCCCATTTTGCAAGCAAAAATGCTATTATTGCGATTTTTGCTCTTATGCACAAAAACAAGAGTTAATCCCGAATTATATCAAATGTTTATTACAGGAAATTCAAGAAGTGGGGCAAACGAACAAAATAGATGTGGAAAATAGGAAAGATAGTAAACTTCTAGTTAAAACAATCTATATTGGTGGTGGAACTCCATCTTATATAGATAGCCAGTATATTACACAAATTATTGAGCAAATTAAAACCAATTATGAAGTGGCAGATGATGCAGAAATTACAATAGAAGTAAACCCAGGAACTGTTACTTTAAAGGCTTTAGAGGATTATTATCATGCTGGGATTAATAGATTAAGTATTGGACTTCAGTCTACGCATCCACATTTATTGCAAGAAATAGGAAGAATTCATACGTATTATGACTTTATGGATACTTATCGCTTAGCAAGAGATTTACGGATTTTCTAATATTAATGTTGACTTAATGATAGGACTTCCAAACCAGAGTTTACTAGAGGTGGAAGATACCGTAGAAGAAATTATGTCTTTAGAACCAGAGCACCTATCTGTTTATTCCTTGATTTTGGAAGAGGGAACTGTACTGGCTAAAAAAATAGAAGAAGGAATAATAAACCTCCCGCAAGAAGACTTAGAAAGAAAAATGTATTGGAAGGTAAAAGATTTATTAGAGAAAAATGGCTATATTCACTATGAAATTTCTAATTTTGCAAAGCCAAATTATGAATCAAAACATAATCAAGATTGTTGGAAACAAAAAGAATATATTGGTTTTGGCGTAGCGGCCCATTCTTATACCAATGGAGTGCGTTATTCTAATATTGATAATATAGAAACTTATATTCAAAATTACGAAATGGGAAGACAGGAAGATAATTTTATATTGCAGGAAAAACAAAATCTGCAAGATATGCAAAAGGAGTATATGCTTTTAGGCTTAAGAAAAATACAAGGTGTTAGTATTCAAGAATTTAAAAATAAGTTTATTGATAATCCCATTTACTTATTTCACACAGAGTTAGAAAAATTGGTGAAAGAGGAATTATTAGAAATAGACGGAGATTTTATTCGTTTGAGCAAAAAAGGATTAGACTTAGCAAATCAAGTTTGGGGCGAGTTTATATAAAAGTTATAAATTTTTGAAAGAAAATGAACAAAATACTTGTAATTCTTAAAATTCTCATGTATAATTTTTTTATATCAAACATACATATAAATATAGAAAATATGGAGGCGAGAAAATGGAAGATAATAATCCAATTCAAGAAGTTGGTGCACAAAAAGCACAAGAAAATGAAGTTCAAATGAACCAAGGAACAAAGAAAGTAAATACTTCAGCATTAGTTAGCTTTATTTTTTCATTAGTAGGTTTAATTATTGCAGGATTACCATGTGGAATTGTTGCTATTATTACAGGTATTATAGGCTTGGTAAAATTCAATAAAGAAACCGAAAAGTTCAAATGGATGGCAATTGTAGGTATCATTGTTGGTGTTGTAGACGTTGTTGCAGTTTCTTTGAATGTAATCCTTCAAATAATGCAATTAAGTATATAGTCGAAGATAAAATTTATATAGAAAAGTCAGTTTGAAAAAACTGGCTTTTTTTATGGAAACTAAGGCGTCACATAAAATTCACATAAATTTTTAGCAATTCATATTGACAATTGCTAAAAATGGATATAATATATAACAAGTTAGCAGATGAAAACTAAGAGTGCTAAAGTCAAGAAAAATCTTCTTGCAATGAAAGTTTAACTAATAACGTATAAAAAAGAGGTGAGAAACCAAACGTGTTAGATGAAAGAAAAAAGAAAATTTTACAAGCTATCATTGATGAATATATTACTACTGCCGAACCTGTCAGCTCAGGAACTTTAGTTAAAAAGTATCGATTAGATTGTAGTAGCGCTACGGCTCGTAATGAAATGGTAGAGTTAGAAAAAAGTGGCTATTTAGAAAAACCACATACTTCAAGTCGGTAGAATTCCATCAGCACAAGGTTATCGCTTGTACGTAGATGAATTATTAAAAGAAGATGATATTAGCTTAGAGGAAATTAAATATATTCAATCAAAATTAGAAACAAGAGTAAATGAAATTGAAGAATTAACTAAGATTGCAACAAATACTTTATCAGAAGTCACACACTATACATCTGTTTCTATTGGCCCCAGAGCCAATTTGCAAAATATTGAAGAAGTAAAATTTGTGCTTCTAGGAACTAGAATGTTAATGGCTGTTATTTTGACCGATACAGGAATGATTAAAGAAACCATTATAAAATTTGATGAAGATATTACAGAAGAGCAGGTAAACACTTTAAATTTTATATTTAACAATAAACTAAAAGGAAAGCCACTAGAGGCAATTGATAAACCTTTAGAAGAATATATTTTTTCACAAATGCATTATAGCTTGAAAGTGATTAAAC
>CALYAE010000040.1 GCA_944393435.1 uncultured Clostridia bacterium | reverse complement strand
AATGGAAAACTTTTTAAATGGTGATTTAGATGAGATGATTGATAGTTTAATCACAGCAGATACAGCAGAAAAATTAAAGGGAAATGAAGAAGAATAATAAATTAAAAAATGGTGTGGAAGAATTTCTTCCACACCATAAAATATAAAATCAGATAACAATATCAAAATTCTATCTTTACTTATAGTTCTTGGAAAAGAATTTTAGCAAGGGTATGATAGAAATGTTTGAAAATTGTTTTGAGATGTTGGGGTAGTTCATATAAATCCAATTTGTGAAAGCATCTTTTAGAATAGTTTTAATTCTATTAGTACTCAATTCTGAGTTTGCATTTTGAAGTTCTGACAAAATGCTTTCATATTTTATCGTTTTTACTTTGCAACTAGCAAGAAAAGCCTGTTTTATCAAAGGTTCATTAGGGAAATTGATTGTTTCTAAGAAATGATCTACTTTAGATTCTAAAGTAGAGTTTTCATCTAATGAGCCAATTTTGTTTCCCAAAAACTTTTCCAATGCATCTTCGATAGTTGCAAATTCAGTAGATTCCTCCTGATTAGAAGCATTAGAAGAATTCATACCTTCAAAGCAATAGGCCTTGGGGAGAACTTTTCTAACCTTATCGAAATATTGAGGAAGTGCATTGCCAAGAACTTGATCGATACGTTCGATAGCAACATAGTTTCCCTTTTTTAACAATAAAGAACCTTCTAAGTATTTTTCTGGGCCAGTATATACTACATCTTTAGTGCAAGCAAAAGGCAAGTAAAATTGTCCTTTTAAGATTTCTGGCTTCATGGGAATGAGAAATGCGCTATTATCTAAAATATCACATACCAAAGCATGAACATGTACACCAGAAAATTCACCATTCAGATGTGTTCCATACTGACAAGAAACAATGTCGCCTACCGATACTTTTGGAGAAGGCTTAGGGTTAAACCTCATTGCTATTTCGCTTCCCACTGTAAGCAAATGCTTTATAATTTCAGATGATGGAACCTTTTTGTGCTCAATCATCCAGTGAATGATTTGAAGCAACTTGTTCATTTGCTTCTCAATATCGGCATTTTGATATTCAATCTTTTTGGGAGATTGAATTTTTGTAGAAGTGGTATCCACCATGTATTCCATCTTTTCGGTAGCCATATCGATTGTGTTAATTGAAACACCTGTGATTTTAAAACAATGGTTAACTGCATCAATCAGATGTTCCAATTCGGAAGGTTCCATATCAGATGCTACAACAGTAGTACTTTTTAAATCAACTTGCAAGCGACATTTAAAAGAACTTACCTGTGTAATAAACTCTGGAATAGAACTTTTAGCAGAAGAATCAATGTTGAATACAATTTTCATAATCTCATTTTCCTTCCTTAGATATTAAACAATTTACCAATCGAATAAAATCAATGGCAGGAGAGTTTTTAAGTCTAAATCTCTCTTTGATTCTTGCAACGATAAGCCTTTGCATTTCTCCACTATCCACAGAATAAATTCCAGTTTCAGATAATTTCTGACAGAGCATTTGCAGATTAAAACGCTCTGACTTAGGACAGATCATAATTGCATCTAAGAGAAGTGAAACTCCATTTTGGTTAAAGTCAAAACCAAATAATTGTAGAATCTTATGAGCTTTTTCATTATTTGGAATAGAACTTTTAGAAATGGAAAGTAATTCATTAATATCCACAAAGGAAAGCAATTGCATCTGTTCTAAACTAAGTGTGGGAACTATATCTGGGTTCTTTTTAGATGCTTCTGTTCTAATGCTAGAAAATTTAGGCCTCATGTTTCTTTTTAGAGCCAAGGAATATTCAATAATAGGCTGGATTTTTTGATCCATAAATTCTTGAGTCATAGACCCTAAATATTGAACAAGCCTAGATTTACTGATGCATCTTATACTTTCTCCCAAAGCAACATTTACTTTACTGCTCACTTTGGAATTTGTATAATCTACCATGTTTTCAGAAGAAAACTTAAATGTTAGATTAAATGGAAAATTGCCTTTTAATTGAGTAGTGCAGGGAATGACTATGGTATTTAAAGAAAACTTATTACTTTCATCATTTTGAACGATGATAGCATATCGTTTCCCCGCCTGTTCATGTTCAAAAGGCTCACCAAAATCACACAAATAAACTTCTCCCCTTTTTACATCAAAATACCGTGTTGCAGGAAAAATTGCTTTTTCATTTTGAACATCAACAGAATTGTCAAAACCAGTGATTTGCACATTAGTATATAACTGGTTAGCTAATTCTTCTGGAATTTTACCATCAATGATAATGCTCGAATCCTGAATAGTAGCTTTTAAAGGATATTTTCCTAAAAGTTTACTGATTTTACACATATTAATTTCATCTGCAAATATGCGTAACAAAATAATTCCTCCTTATCAATTTTTTTAAACTACGTACCCAATTATGTGATGAATATCAAACCTCCTCTGATTTTATATTTTATTTAATTCAAAAATAAAATCTTATTTTCAAATTAAACAAAAATTATGTAAATATTATATCACTTAACGGTTAAAATTACAAGAGAAGAATAACTTTACGTAAAAAATAGACCGATATTTTATTATTAAAAATTAGGAAAATTATAAAATAAAGTAATGAATAAAAATTAAGAAAATGAATAGAAAATAATAAAGAATAAAGAAAGAAAAGAGGAAAAGTTTTGAATGAAATTTTAAAAACTACTCTTATAGGTTTGTTTTTTGGAACTTTTGGAACCACCATAGGAGGGATTATTGGAATCAAATTTAAAAATCCATCTTATAAATTTTTAAGTTTTATTTTAGCATTTGCTTCTGGCCTTATGATAGCAATAGTATGCTTTGATTTGTTACCAGAAGCCTTTTTATTAAGCAGTTTGCCAGTAGCTTTTTTAGGAATTATTTTAGGAATCATCACTATGATTTTTTGCGATATGCTGATAGATAAAAAATTTTCTGTAAAACGAAAACAAAATAACTTACTAAAAACAGGAATTATTGTAAGTATTGGCCTAGCCCTTCATAATTTCCCAGAAGGTTTAGCAATAGGCTCTGGCTTTGGAGCATCTTTAACATTAGGAATATCTTTAGCAATTGCTATCTGCTTACATGATATACCAGAAGGAATATTCCAAAGTAGACACCAAGTGAAATGTGCGAGATAAAGACAATTTGAATTTGAATATTTTAGAACTAATAAAATTATATGATTTGCAACGAAAAATGACTTAAAAT
>CALYAE010000039.1 GCA_944393435.1 uncultured Clostridia bacterium | reverse complement strand
ATGAAACACAAAGATATATTAATGATACAGAATGGCTACTCACTTATGAAGCAACAGAAGTTATTGTTAACAGCAATTTTATGAAAGGTCATGTACAAAGCCTATTTGGCCTTCCATTTGATAAAATTAATGTGGTACCAAATGGAATTAATTTAACCAATTTTAATGGAATAGAAAGAGATTATGAATTTAGAAGACAGTATGCGATGGATAATGAAAAAATTATTCTATACATGGGACGACTAGTATATGAAAAAGGAATTCAGCACCTAATTTCAGCTATGCCTAAAATCTTAAACGGATACCATGACACCAAATTAATTGTAGCAGGAAAAGGTGGCATGTTAGAAGATTTGAAAGCACAAGCTCAAAGTATGGGAATTGCTGATAAAGTTTATTTTACTGGTTACTTAAATGCAAAACAAGTACAAAAAATTTATAAATGTGCAGATATAGCCGTATTCCCAAGCACTTATGAACCATTTGGAATTGTAGCATTAGAAGCAATGCTTGCAGGCGTTCCAACTGTGGTATCAGATGTAGGAGGACTAGATGAAATTGTAGAACATGGAGTAGATGGAATGAAAAGCTATGCTGGAAATCCTAACTCTATTGCAGATTCTGTACTAACTTTATTATATGATAAACAATTAGCAACAAACATTGCTAAAAAGGCAAAACAAAAAGTAAAAGAACAATTTAATTGGACGAAAATAGCTCAAGACACCCATTATATCTATGAAAAAGCAATTTGTAAAACTATGGCTGAAAAGCAAAAAGAACAAATTGCCCAAGAAAATGCTCAAAAAGCAAATAAGGCAAATAACACAGAAACAGAGATTACAAGTCTACTTAGCTTTAAGAAAAAACATGCTTATGCATAAGGAGGAAAAATTAAAATGCAAGTATATGATACAGCAAATCGTTTGGCACAAGAGATAAGAGACTCTGAAGAATATAAAGCATATAAAAAATTAAAAGATGAAATTTATCATAATCCAGATAAAAAGCAAAAAGTAGAAGAGTTTGAAAAATTAAGATATGAAGTGCAACTAATGGCCTACACAGGAGAAGCAAAAGATGAAGAAAAAAGCAAAAAGTTAGAGGAAATGTATGCTACTTTAGTACAAAATAAGGATATCAAAGAGTATTTTGATTTGGAAGTGAAATTCAATATTATGATTGCAGATGTAAATAAAATTATTGCAGAAGCAATTAAGGACGTGTTATAGTGGAATATTTAATAATTCTGATAGTTTGCTTAGTTTTTTTAATCACCTTAAAATTTGCGTGGGGAATTAGAATAAAAGAAATAAAGAAAATAAAAGAAATTGGTTATAGTAAACAATTGAATGAAATTACGAATAAATTACCAGAAAATAAGCAAATTTGTGAAGCAATTTTGAAAAAATTAGACAATGAAAGTGTAAAGATACAACAAACAGATGATAAGCAAAACAAAACTAGCTTATATATTGCTGTGTCCAATACAATTTTTATTGCTAATATTAAAGATAGTTTTACAAGAGTGCAAACAATAGCGCATGAATGTTTACATTCTATTCAAAATAGAAGAACTTTATTATTTAATTTTATTTTTTCTAATCTTTATTTTCTCTATTTTATCGCTATTTGTATTCTCAGTATTTTAAAAATGAATCCATTTCCTGAGCTTAGTATTTTTGTACTACTCATACTTTCTTTTGTCTATTATGCAGTTCGAAGTTATTTGGAAATGGATGCAATGCTAAATGCCAAACCACTTGCAAAAGAGTATATGCAGCAAGAAGGGTCTTTAAGCAAGGAGGAGCAAGAAAAAATATTGGAAAATTATGAAGTGATTAATCAAATTGGCATTAAGCTCACGAATTTTAGCTTGCTAATGAACTCTACACTCAAAGTAATGATTTATACAATTATTGCATGGATTTTTAGTTGAAAAGAGGGAAAATAATGAACAAAATTACAAGTGTATTATGGGGTTTAGTTTTAGTGGCAATAGGAATGATATTAGGATTAAATGCTTTAGGAATTACTGACATTAATCTATTTTTTGATGGTTGGTGGACCTTATTTATTATCATTCCGTGCTTTATAGGGCTTTTCCAAAGAACAGGAAAATGGCCATCGTTTATTGGATTATGTGTAGGTATATTTTTATTATTAGGAGCACAAGGGCTTGTTTCTTTTGAACTGATATTAAAAATGATTGTGCCAGTAGTACTTGTAGCAATCGGGCTAGGGATTGTTTTCAATGGGATTTTTACAGGAACTATTCAAAAGAAAATAAAATCTGTTGAGAAGAATGGGCTAGAAACTTATGCAGCCACTTTTTCAGAACAAAAAGTCAATAAAGCAAATGAAGAATTTCAAGGTGCAAATTTAGATGCCGTATTTGGTAGCATTGTATTAGATTTAAAAAATGCAGTGATAAAAGAAGATAAAGTAATTTATGCAAGTAGTATTTTTGCAGGTATTACTATTTTAGCACCAAGCAATGTAAATATTAAAGTAAAAAGTACTTCTATTTTTGGTGGAGTAGATAACAAAATACAAAATCAAAAAGGAGAAAACATCCCTACCATTTATATTAGTGCATTCTGCTTGTTTGGAGGTGTTAATATTAAATGAGTACAGGACAACAAATTATTAAAATTTTAGCAATCATTTTCGCGATTATAATTATTGTTAATATTTTTGGTTGGATTATTTTTGGAATTTCTACCTTCTTAGGAGTAAATATCATAAATGAAGGAAGGCAAAAAACTACTAACTTTTCCAAAACTTATACTACTAATATTACCAAATTAAAAGTAGAAACAGCAATTTCTAAATTAACCATTCGTAGAGGAGAAGAATTAAAAGTAGAAGGAACCAATCTTCCTAAGCAGTTTAGTTCTAAAATCATAGGAAATACTCTTACAATCAAAGAAGAAGGAAATGAAAATATTTTTCAAAATAATCCTAACTCAGAAATAGTTGTTACACTTCCAGATACTATCAGCTTAAATACTTTAGAATTAGATATGGGAATTGGAAATAATGTAATAGAAAATATCAATGCTAAAAATTTAGATTTGGATTGTGGTGTTGGCAATCTTGATATTACCAACCTAACAATAACTAATCGAGCTAAAATAGATGGTGGTGCGGGAAAAACGACCATCCAAAATAGTAACTTAAATGACTTAGATTTAGATACAGGAATTGGTGAAGTAAACTTACAAGTACATCTTACTGGCAATAACAAAATAGATAGTGGTGTGGGAAACTTAAAAATTGATTTAACTAAAAGTGCCACAGAGTATGCAATTACCACAAAAACTGGAATTGGTAAAATGACGATTGACCATCAAAATTGTCAAGATAACCATACTTATGGAAATGGCGAAAATCAAATTTTAATTTCAGGTGGAGTTGGTCAAGTAGAGATTCAAACAGCGCAAAATCTGTAATAAGCAAGAATATTGATTATCTTGAAAAACAGGCAAAAACAAAAATTTGGTTTCCACCAAAAAGAGATTAATCAAATCATGGGAGAAAATTGGCTTAATCTACTTTATAAAAATAGTACTTCATAGTGTGAAGTGCTATTTTTTTTAAAATCCCCCTTTTAAATTTTCTCATTTTATTATACAATAACATAAAATTGCAAAAATAGGGAGAAAAACATGAATAAAAAATGGGAAGTATGTCAAACCGAGGAAGAAAAAGTAGAAAAGTTAGTAAAAGAGCATCAGATTAGTTATTTGCTTGCTAGTATTTTAGTAAGTAGAGGCATTACCACCAAAAAAGAAGTAGAGTTGTTTTTAAACCCAACTAGAAATGATTTTCATGATCCATTTTTAATGCCAGATATGAAAAAAGCGGTAAATAGAATGATAAAAGCAATAGAAAATAAAGAAAAAGTAATCATCTATGGAGATTATGATGTAGATGGAATCACAAGTATTACGGTTTTAAAACAGTTTTTATTAGAAAGGCAGCTAGAAGTAGGAACATATACACCCAATCGATTAGAAGAGGGATATGGATTAAATAAACCAGCAATTGAAAAAATTGCAAAAGAAAATTATACTTTAATGATTACAGTGGATTGTGGAATTTCTGGTTTGGAAGAAATCGAGTATGCTAAAAGTTTAGGAATTGAGGTAATTGTAACAGACCATCATGAACCAGGAGAAACAATACCAAATTGCATTGCAGTAGTAGATGCTAAAAGAAAAGATAATCAATATCCGTTTAACCAATTAGCGGGAGTAGGAGTAGTTTTTAAATTAATTCAAGCCCTTTGTATCGATCTTGGGTTAGAAGCAAAAGAATATCTAAAATATTTAGACATTGTTTGTATTGGTACGATTTCTGATATTGTACCTTTAATTGACGAAAATAGAGTAATTGCAAAATTAGGCTTACAATTAGTTGCTATGACCAAAAATGTAGGGTTAAAAATCTTATTAGATTCGATTGGTTATAAAAATATCAATTCTACCACTATTTCTTTTGGGGTAGCTCCTAGAATTAATGCTTGTGGAAGAATGGGAGCAGAAAGTGAGGCACTAAAACTATTTTTAACTAATCAGATACAAGAAGCAAGAGATATTACACAAAGGTTAAACCAGTATAATTTAGAAAGACAAGAAACAGAAAAGAAAATATTTGAACAGGCTTTAGAACAAATTCAAAATAGCAAGCAAGAAGAACCTTGTATTGTTCTAGGGCATGAAGGCTGGCATCATGGGGTAATTGGAATTGTAGCATCTAAAGTAACAGAAATTTATTTTAAGCCAAGTATTTTAATTTGTTTTGAAGATGGAGAAGGAAAAGGTTCTGGAAGAAGTATTCCAGGGTTTGATTTACATGAGGCTTTAATGCATTGCTCTACTTATCTTGAAAAATTTGGTGGACATAGTATGGCAATTGGAATTAGCCTAAAAAAAGAAAATTTTGAAAAATTTAAAAAAGAATTTGAGGAATATGCCCAAAATACGCATATTCGTGATATAATACCTATTATTAAAATTGATGAAGAAATTGAATTAAAGAAAATCAATTTACAAATGGTAAAAGATTTAAGTTTATTAGAACCTTTTGGAGAAGCTAATAAACTACCATTATTTTTAATTCGCAATCTAAAAATTCAAGCGATTCGTTCTTTATCAGAAGGAAAGCATTTAAAATTAAAACTAGCCCAAGAAAATTTTGCCATAGAGGCAATCGGGTTTAATATGGGAGAACTTACGCAAAATTATTCAATAGGAGATAAAATTGATGTTGTAGGTTCGCTAGAAATCAATGCTTTTAATGGAAATGAACAAATTCAAATGAATTTAAAAGATATGAGAATATCTATGAGCTAAATAAGGATCATAAAAAGGAGGGCTATATGTCAGAAGTAGTAGAAAGAACAATAGAAGATGTGATTAGTCTTAGCAAGAAAAATAACCGAAGATCAGATAGCAAGTTAATTAAAAGAGCGTATGAATTTGCTAAACTATATCATGGAGAACAGAAACGAAAATCAGGAGAGCCATATATTGTCCATCCTGTGCAAGTTGCCTATATTTTAGCAAGTTTAGGATTAGATACTAGTACGATTTGCAGTGCACTTTTGCATGATATTATAGAAGATACTAATATTACCAAACAAGATTTGGTGCAAATTTTTGGAGGAGAAATTGCAGAGCTAGTAGATGGAGTTACGAAACTAGGAAGATTACAATATGCTAGTATGGAAGAACAACAAGTAGAAAATTATCGTAAAATGTTTCTAGCTATGGGAAAAGACATTAGAGTTATTTTAATTAAACTAGCAGATAGACTTCATAATATGAGAACCTTAAAATACCTAAGTCGTGATAGACAAATTGCAAATGCTCACGAAACGATGGATTTATATGCACCACTTGCCAACCGTTTGGGAATGTATTCTTTCAAATGGGAATTAGAAGATTTATCTTTCAAATATTTATACCCAGAAGAATATCGTGAATTAGTAGAAGGAATTAATCGTAAAAGAGAAGAACGTTTACAATTCATTGATATGATTATGGAAGAAATTAAAAAAGCAGTAAAAAAACAGCATATTGATGCAGAAATTACAGGAAGAGCAAAACATTTATATAGTATCTATCGTAAAATGAAAAGGGATAATATTACCTTAGATCAAGTTTATGACTTATTTGCCTTAAGAGTAATTGTAAATTCTGTAAAGGATTGTTATAGTGTACTTCGGAATTGTGCATGAATTATATAATCCAATGCCTGGAAGATTTAAAGACTATATTTCTGTACCAAAACCTAATATGTATCAATCTTTACATACTACTTTAATTGGACCAAAAGGAACACCATTTGAAGTACAGATTCGTACATGGGACATGCATCGCATAGCAGAATATGGTATTGCAGCCCACTGGGCATATAAAGAAGCTAGTTTTATGGGAAATAAAAAAGCAAATGTCAAAGTATCAGAAGATAAACTATCTTGGCTTCGAGAAACCTTAGAGTGGCAAAAAGAAATGCAAGATCCAGATGAGTTTTTAAATACCTTAAAAACAGAGCTTTTTGAAGATGAAGTGTATGTGTTTACTCCAAAAGGAAAAATTATTGCTTTACCAAAGGGAAGTACTCCGATTGATTTTGCCTATAATATCCATGCCGAAATAGGAAACCGTATGACAGGTGCTAAAATCAATAGTAAAATGATGCCAATTATTACTCCTTTAAAAAATGGAGACATTGTAGAGATTATTACATCAGATCAATCAAGAGGACCAAGTAGGGACTGGCTTAAATTTATTAAAAGTTCGAGCGCTAAAAACAAAATTCTAGCATGGTTTAAGAAAAATGACAGAGAAGAAAATATTGTCAAAGGAAAAGATCTTGTAGAAAAAGAAATCAAAAAAATTGGAATGACCCATAGTCAACTTTCTAAAACAGAATATATAGGAGCAGTATTAGAAAGATATAAATATAATACAGTAGAAGATATGTATGCAAGTGTTGGCTTTGGAGCTATTTCACCAGGCAAAATTGTTGCTAGAATGCTAGAAGAATATCGAAAAGAACATCAAACTGAAAACGTAGAAGAAAAAATACAAGAATTATCCAAAGAAAGAAAACAATCTATCAAGCCTTCTAGAACTGGTATTGTGGTAAAAGGAATTGACAACTGTTTAGTAAAACTTTCTAAATGTTGTAACCCACTTCCAGGAGATGAAATTGTAGGCTATATTACAAAAGGAAGAGGCGTATCTGTTCACCGTAAAGATTGCACCAATGTGAAAACTTTATTAGAAGAAGAAAACAGAATGATAGATGTTTATTGGTATGAAGCAGAAAAAGCAAAATACAGTGTAGATATTGAAATCTATGGAAATGAAAGAAGCGGTCTGCTAGCAGATATTATTCGAGAAATTGAAAATACAAAAAGCAAATTATTAGCAGTTACTTCAAAAGCAAATAAAGAAAGAATTGCTATAACAGAAGTAACCGTAGAAGTTGAAAACACAGAAGAATTAAATAAAATTCTAAAACAACTTAGAAAAATTGATAGTGTTTATGAAGTAAAAAGAATGGGCTAGCCTTAAAAAGGAAAAGCCCAAGAAAAAAGCAAAAAACATAAAAAAAGAAAACAAGGGAGAAAAAGAAAAATGATTTTAAAACAACTAAGAGTCAGTAGTGGAATGATTCCAGAATTAACTAATTGCTATATTGTGCAAGATGAAAAAAGCAAAGAAACAATGGTAATTGATCCAGGAGGAGAGGTAGAAAAAATAACAGCAATGTTAGATATCCTAGATGCCAAATTAAAATATATTTATCTAACACATTGTCATGGAGACCATATTGGAGCAATACAATTATTAAAAGAGCAAAAGGGTGGTAAGATTTTAATACACCGTTTTGATGCTGAAGGACTATATGATAAAAATTTAAGTTTAACAGAATATATTGGTATGGCAGATGTTAAGTTAGAAGCGGATTCCAGAGTAGATGATAAAGACAAAATTCATGTAGGAGACTTAGAATTTGAAGTAATTCATACACCAGGTCATACAATAGGTGGTAGCTGCCTATACTGTAAATCTGAAAATTTACTATTTTCAGGAGATACACTGTTTCATGGAACATGGGGCAGAACCGATTTACCAACTAGTAGCTTTGAAGACATTATGAATTCAATTAGTAATAAATTACTTATTTTGCCAGGAGATACCATTGTCTATCCAGGACATGGTAGATCTACCAAAATTAAAGAAGAATTACCAATTTATGAAGAGTTAAAGCCAAGACAAGAAGTGTGAAGGAGGAAATTATGATTACAGAGCCAAGAACATTAGCAGGATTTATGGAACTATTGCCAAAAGAGCAAATTTTATTTGAACAAATCAAAGAAAAGATAGAAAAAACTTATCAAAGATTTGGTTTCTTGCCTTTAGATACGCCAATCCTTGAACTATCGGAAGTATTACTTGCTAAAGCGGGAGGAGAAACAGAAAAGCAAATCTATCGTTTTCAAAAAGGAGATACAGACATTGCTATGAGGTTTGATTTAACAGTACCTCTTGCAAAATACGTTGCCAAAAATTATGGGAATTTAAGTTTTCCGTTTAGAAGATATCAAATTGGAAAAGTATATCGTGGAGAAAGAGCACAAAAAGGAAGATTCCGCGAGTTTTATCAATGTGATATCGATATTATTGGAGATGGAGAATTAAGTATTTTAAATGATGCTGAAATTCCAAGTGTTATCTATCACTTAATCAAAGAAATTGGTTTTGAAGATTTTACGATTTGTATCAATAATAGAAAAATCTTAAATGGATTATTTGAAAGTATTTCTCAAAAGGAAAATGCAACAGAGATTTTAAGGATTATTGATAAACTAGAGAAAATTGGAAAAGAGGCAGTAATCGAAGAACTAGAGAAATTAGATTTAAGTAAGCAAGCTATTTTGCAAATTATGAATTTTATTGCTATTTCGGGAACCACAGATGAGAAATTACAAAAATTAGAAGAACTAAAGATTACAAATGAAGTATTTCAAAATGGTCTTATAGAGTTAAAACAAGTGGTAAGCGCTATTAGAATATTTGGAGTTCCAGACACTCATTTTAAGCTCGACCTAACAATTGCAAGAGGATTAGACTATTATACAGGAACAGTATATGAAACCTTCTTAAATGAACACAAAGAGATAGGAAGTATTTGTTCAGGTGGCAGATATGAAAACTTAGCGGAATACTATACAGATAAGAAGTTACCAGGAGTTGGTATTTCTATTGGTTTAACAAGATTGTTTTATCAGCTAAATGAGTTAGAACTAATCAAAGCCAAAAAATCTTCTATGGCAGATGTTTTGATTGTACCAATGCTAGAAGATATGCAAAAACCAATTGAACTTGCCTCTAGCTTACGAGAAAAGAAAATTAATACAGAAGTATATTTGAATGATAAAAAGCTAAAAGCAAAAATGAAGTATGCAGATAAGCTAGAAATACCTTATGTCATTGTAATTGGAGAAGATGAAGTAGCATCTGAAAAAATAAAATTAAAAAATATGAAAACAGGAGAAGAAACAGTTTGCATTCTTGATGCAGAAGAAATCAAAAAAATGATGGTATAAATTTCGTTGTACAGGCATATAGTTATATATAGGAAACTTGGGACAAAGGAGAATTTATATCCATGATTAATATGGCGGTAATTAGCCTAAAAGACATTATCAAATATTTGATTAGAATTACTTTGCTTATCACAGTAGTGGTGGGGTTAGTCCATTATTTTTCTAACGCAAAAGAAAATATGAAAAATGCTAACCTATTGCAAAGTAATTCTTTTGTTTCTTGTCTAGATATGACCATACCAGGGATTGCAAGTTTAAATCATACTCAAGAGGAGGAGCAAACAAAGCAAGCTGCTAGTATGGAACCTTTAAAATTAGCATTAGGATTAGAACTTGAAATGCTTTCTTCTCTTACAGAAAAAGAAAATGTTGTCGTTGCAGAAACTCCTTCTGAGCCACAAGAGCAAACCACTGCCGATTCTTCACAAAAAGAAGAAGAAGCTACCAACACACAAACCCAAATTGAGCAAGCTCAAACTGGTATGGAAACAGAGGTACAAAAATCCAATGTTCCCGAAAAATATACTACTCAATATAATGGGGTTAAAATTCGAAATGAAACAGAATATAAACTAACAAAAGAAATTTTAACTCCAGATATTACCGTAAATAAAGAAAATATTTTACTATTTCATACCCATTCTTGCGAAAGCTACACCGCAAGCGAGAAATATCAGTATAAGCAAACCGGAAATTTTAGAACCACAGACAAAAATTATTCTGTGATTCGTGTAGGAACAGAACTTAAGAATCAACTACAAAGTTATGGATACCATGTGATACATGATACTAGTTATCACGATTATCCTTCTTATTCAGGTTCTTATAGTAGTTCTTTAAAAACAGTTACCAAACTGCTAGAAGAAAATGAAAATACAGATGTAGTAATTGACTTACATAGAGATGCTATTGGGGATAATACTTATGCTCCAACTGTAAAAATAGGAGATGAATATGCAGCACAACTGATGTTTGTGATTGGAGGAAATGGAAGTAGTATTAAACACGAAAATTGGCAACAGAATTTAAAATTTGCAGTTAAAGTGCAAGAAAAGGCAAATGAACTTTACCCAGGCTTATTTAAACCAATTATTTTACGTTATTCTGGTTATAATCAACATGTAGCAAAAGCAGCAACCATTATAGAAGTAGGAGCAACGGGAAATACCTTAGATCAAACATTAATTAGTATGAAATATTTAGCAAAGGTACTAAGCGAAGTTTTAAAATAATTTTCCAATTTCTATTGTACAAAAGGAAATGTTGGTATAGAATAGGGGTAAATACAAAAGCGGAGGTAGATAGAATATGCAAAATATTAAATTAGATTTAAGCCATTCAGGAATTAAAGAGCAAGAGATTATGAGTTATGCAGACGAAGTTGCTAAAATACATGAAGAAATCCATCAAAAAGCAGATGACGAAAAAGAATATTTAGGCTGGCTTACATGGCCAACTGATTATGACAAAAAAGAAGTAGAGAAAATTAAAAAATCAGCTAAAAAAATACAAAAAGATTCAGAAGTATTAGTAGTAATTGGAATTGGAGGTTCTTATTTAGGTGCAAGAGCTGTCATTGAAAGCCTAACCCATACTTTTTATAATTTACTCTCCAAAGAACAAAGGAAAACACCTCAAATTTTATATGTAGGTAACAACCTAAACCCAAACTATATTAATGATTTAATTGAATTAATTGGCAATAAAGATTTATCCATTAATGTCATTTCAAAATCAGGTACTACAACAGAACCAGCTATTGCATTTCGTATTTTCAGAGAATTGTTAGAAAACAAATATGGAATTGAAGAAGCCAAAAAAAGAATCTATGTAACCACAGATAAAAAACAAGGGGCATTAAAACAAATTGCAGATGAAGAAAAATATGAAACATTTGTCATTCCAGACAATATTGGAGGAAGATATTCTGTTTTAACAGCAGTAGGACTACTTCCTATTGCAGCAGCAGGAATCAATATTGATAAGTTATTAGAAGGTGCAAGATTTGCTAAGGAAAAATATCAAGACAAAAATCTAAAATATAATGATTGCTATAAATATGCAGTTCTTAGAAATATCCTTTATCAAAAAGAAAAGAACATTGAAATTTTAGTAAGCTATGAACCAAAACTACACTATATAATTGAATGGTGGAAGCAATTATTTGGAGAAAGTGAAGGAAAAGATCATAAAGGAATTTATCCAACTGGCGCAGAATTTACAACAGATTTACACTCTTTAGGGCAATATATCCAACAAGGAAGAAGAAACTTATTTGAAACAGTAATTAATATCAAAGAAAGTTCTTCCAGTCTCTCTATTAACCAAGATGAAGATAATTTAGATCAATTAAATTACTTAGTGGGAAAAGATTTAGATTATATTAACAAAAAAGCAATGGAAGCCACCATTCATGCACATGTTGAAGGCGGAGTACCTAACATTGTTATCGATATTGACAAATTAAATGAGATAACATTAGGACATTTACTTTACTTTTTTGAGCTTGCATGTAGTATATCTGGAAAACTGCTAGGAGTAAATCCATTTGATCAACCAGGTGTAGAAAAATACAAAACTAATATGTTTGAATTATTAGGAAAACCAGGTTATGGAAAAGAGGAGAAAAAAGCTAAGTCAAAAAATATAGAAGAAAAGCCAAAAGCAAAAAGGACGACCAGGGCGACGAAAACAACAAAAGCCACAAAAAGCAAAAAGAAAAATGAAAGTATGGAATAAAAACTAATACAAGTTAAAAATTTGGAAAGAATAAAGAATTGAAAAAGTTTTAGAAATATAAAATTTGTGTTGACACAGAAGCATTATTTGTGCTACAATAATCATTGTTAGCACAAATATGCGGATGTGGCGGAACTGGCAGACGCGCTGG
>CALYAE010000038.1 GCA_944393435.1 uncultured Clostridia bacterium | reverse complement strand
TGAAATTGCCAAAATCTTAGCCAAAATTACAAATCAAATGGAAAGAGAAATCTATATTAGTAAACTTTCTAAAGAATATCAAATATCACAAGAAGCAATTGCAGCAGAAGTTCAGAAACTACTTTTTGCAAGAAACCCTGGCAGTAAGAAATTAGAAAAAAGAGTAACTACAATGAACCAGAAAGTAGAGCAAAAACAAATACAAATTCCACAAGCAGTTTTAAGAAGAGAAAACATGGTTATTTATCTACTAATTAATGAAACGCAAAGTAGCTATGAAAAATTAAAAGACGTTATCTCAGCAGAAGACTTTAAAGATGAATCCAATAAGAAAATTTTAAAAAAATTGTATGAAGAATTACAAAAAGGTCATATTAATACTAGTCATATTTTAGATTGGTTTGAAGAGGAAGAAATCATTAATCACTTAACAGAAATTATGGCGTACGATTTTGAAATTACAGATGTAACAAAGGCAATAGAAGATGTAATTCATGTTTATGAAAAAGAAAAATTGGTAAATAGAAGAAATCAGATTATTAAACAGATAGAAGAAAGTCAAGGGATTAGTCCAGAAGAAATGAAATCATTAGAAAATGAGTTAAATGATATCATTCTAAAATTAGCCAAAATCAAGTAGGAGGTTTTATAGATGAAAAAAGAAGAGAATGAAATAAAAGCAGACAAGAAACAAGAAACTAAAACTGAAATAGATGCAAAAACAGAAGAAAAAGTAGCTGATATTTTAAAAAAGGCAAAAGAAAAAGGAAAAATGACTTATGGAGAATTAGCCACAGAATTAGAAGATACAAATCCAGAACAAATTGATAAAGTATTTGATACTTTCGAAGAATTAGGGGTAAGCCTTTTAAAAGATGATGATTTAGATGTAGAACCTGATTTAGAAGATTTGCAAGATGTAGAAGATATTAAATTAGAGGAAATCGACTTAAATAATATTGAAGGAGTTAATATTGATGATCCTGTTAGAATGTATTTAAGAGAAATTGGGAAGATTCCTCTATTAACCTATGAACAAGAATTAGATTTAGCAAAACAAATCTTAGAAGGTAGTGAAGAAGCAAAACAAAAATTAACAGAATCCAACTTAAGATTAGTAGTAAGTATTGCCAAAAAATATGTGGGAAGAGGTATGCTTTTCCTAGATCTAATTCAAGAGGGTAACATGGGATTAATTAAGGCTGTGGAAAAATTTGATTATACCAAAGGTTATAAATTCAGTACTTATGCTACTTGGTGGATTAGACAAGCTATTACTAGAGCAATTGCAGATCAGGCAAGAACCATTCGTATTCCAGTTCACATGGTAGAAACTATCAATAAATTAATTAGAACGTCCAGACATTTACTACAACAAAATGGACGTGAACCAACCCCAGAAGAAATTGCAGCAGAGATGGAAATTCCGTTAGAAAAAGTAGTAGAAATTCAAAAGATTGCACAAGATCCAGTATCACTTGAAACTCCAATTGGAGAAGAAGATGATAGTCACTTAGGGGATTTTATTCAAGATGATGATAGTCCAGCACCTCAAGATTCAGCAGCTTACACTTTACTTCGTGAACAATTAGAAGAAGTGATGGGAACTTTAACTTCTAGAGAAGCAAAAGTTTTAAAATTAAGATTTGGGCTAGAAGATGGAAAGGCTAGAACCTTAGAAGAAGTAGGAAGAGAATTTATGGTTACTCGTGAGCGCATCAGACAAATTGAAGCAAAAGCCTTAAGAAAATTAAGACACCCAAGCAGAAGTAAAAAACTAAGAGATTATATGAATTAGGAAAAAATAATGAAGTAAGATAGGAATTAGCCTTAAAAATACTTGATTTTTCTAGCAAAATGTGGTAAACTAGAAGAGTATTAGGAGAAAATTCCTTAAGTGGCGGTGAAAATTCTTAAGACAAAAATCTTAAGAAAAGTTATGGGATTTATTAAAAATTTAAAAGAATATATGCATGGATTTAAACAATTTTTAGATACACCAGATATTGAAGAAGACGGAAACATCGAAGAAGTTGCTAGAAGAGATGAGCTTGATACTAATGACACAAATGAAATTTTAGCATCTCTAAAAAGAATTGAAAAAATGTCAAATAAAGTACAAAGTAGTAGAATAGAACATAAAATAGAATTAAAAGATGTTCCAGAAGTTAAAAGTTCTAATTCTTCAAAAGCTGGAAAAGGCAAAAAATTAGAAGTAGAAAAAATAGCAGTAAATGAAGAAAAAGCAATGAAAGATGCTGAGAAAAAGCAATCACAAAAAGAAAACGATGAACAAGAACATAGCTTATAAAGTAAAAGAAAAAGTTGAGTTTTCTTCAACTTTTTTCTTTTATGAGTATTGACAAACCGCAAAACACATATTATAATAGAAAACGTCTTAGCAAATGGCGACGTAGCTCAGTTGGCTAGAGCGAGCGGTTCATACCCGCTAGGTCATGTGTTCGATCCACATCGTCGCTACCAATATAAAAAACGTTAAACTTTTTAGTTTAGCGTTTTTTTTACTGTTATTCCACTCGTCGCTCACTTCTAGAATTTCCACAGAGTTTTTCATATTCTTTACATTTAATTTGATATTCTATTTGCTGAGTTAAATAACGATAATACATGTAAGCCTGTTCATATTGTATCACAGGATTAAACATCGGATTTTCACCTAAAATAGGATCTGCTCCCATATCATAATTCATATAAGGAGGAAAATTAAAATTAGGTTCATTTTTTTCCATAAAAACCAATCCTTTCTCATCTAAAACACGATTCTCCATCATTTAATTTATCCTATTCACAAATTTTGAAAATATGTCAAAAAAATATTAGAAAAAATGTATAAAAAAACAAAAATGATACATCATAATAATACCTCACAAAAACACATAACCCCCTAAAATCCTTTGTTCTAAATTGAACAAGGGATTTTTTAAAATCATAAATTAAATTGTAAAAAAGGTAAAAATACAAAAGCAAAATAAGTGTAAAGTGCAGCAAAACAGCCTTGTAACAACTTTCCTATGAAATAAGTTTTGATGGATAACCCATTTTTGGCAATAATACTAAATACTTGAAGTAAAACAGAAATGCCACCAAAACCAAGTAAAAAAGCACATAATATAATACTAATAGAAATCATTTTAACAGGAATAGCAGCTACTAAATTTACTCCATTAGTAAGTTCTATGATTCCAGATAAAAAAGGCTTTGCAAATTCAAGCGGAACATGGAAAAAAGAAAATACAGGTGAGAATATATGAGATAATCCATCTAATAGGTGAGTCTGATTTAAAATAGAAAGCACCACGGAAAATACAACAACAAAACCACCAATCATTAAAATAGTAGAAATACTATTCATAATACTTTTTCCTAAAACCTCTCCTAAAGAAGAAAAAGTAACATTTTTCTTTTTGGGGTCAGAATTCTTTTTCTTTTTCTTTGCTAGTAAATTGTTATGAGAATTCTTGAAAGAAGAGAAAAAACGAAGAACAATTCCGAACACTAATACAAGCCAAAATATGAGTCACAAAAAGTAAAATACCAATTTGTGTACTTCCAAACAAGCTAATTCCCACAGTTCCAACAATAAATAAAGGACCAGAATTATTGGTAAAAGCAAGCATCCTTTCTGCTTCTTCTTTCGTGCAAATTCCCTCTTCCATAAAATTAGACACAATTTTAGCACCAACAGGATAGCCACTAATTAACCCCATCAAAAATGCAAAAGCACTTTCTCCAGGAACATTAAATAAAGGCCTCATAATAGGAGTAAGGAATTTTCCGAAAAAAGAAATGATATTAGTATAACTCAAAAGTTCAGTTGCAACAAAAAATGGAAATAAAGAAGGAATGACCGCAGTCGCCCATAAAATCAAACCATCTTTAGCAGCTGTTAAATTGGTACTAGAAAATACAATCAGTCCAAGACAAAACAAACAAAATATAATTGCTAATCCATTTCTGCGTACAGAGCAAACAATTGTCATTTTCAAATCCCATCCTAACTCATTTCTATTCTATTTAGTTTATTTTATTTTAGTTATTTTATATTTTATAAATAATCTATTGAAAATAGAACTGTTTTTGTTATAATAAAAGTGACAAAAATGTCACCATTAGGGACGTTCTTAAAAAGTGACAATTTTGTCACTTTTAAGGAACGTCCCCATAGTGACACGCATAGTGACACATAGTAACACAAAAGGAGAAAAGAGATATGAATATTCAAAAAGAGTATGGGCAGGATTGCCTAATAGAAGTTGAAGAACTAATGCAAAAATATGAAACTCCATTAGAAAAAATAGGGCTAAGCCAAAGTAAAGTAAAACAAAGACAATTAAAATATGGAAAAAATCAAATAAAACAAGCAAAACCTAAAAAGTGGTATCACTACTTATGGGATAGTTTTAAAAACCCATTTAACTTAATTTTAGTGGGAATTGTACTTGTTTTATTTTATACAGATGTTATTTTATCTTCGCCGCCAAGTTATGCTAATATTATTGTGGTATTGGTTTTAATGTTAACTAGTACCTTGTTAGAATTTTTTGAGGTATTTAAGTCAAATAAAGCGGCTGAAAAGTTAAAACAGTTGGTAGCGGTTAAAACTACTGTTTTGCGAGATGGAAAAGAGCAGAAAGTATTTTTAGATGAAATTACAATAGGAGATGTAATTGTTTTATCAGCTGGAGAGCTGATTCCAGCTGACTTAAGAATTATAGAGCAAAAAGATTTGTATGTGGTACAATCTTCTTTAACAGGGGAATCAGAGGCTGTACGCAAAGTTTCTACTAGCCAGTTAAAGGATATAGAAAAAATAGATGATATTTCTGATTTAGACACCATTTGCTTTATGGGAACTAATGTAATGAGTGGTACGGCAAAAGGTGTGGTTATCAAAATTGGAGATGATACGTATTTTGGAAAAGTAGCTGAAAGTATCGAAGAAGCAAAACCAAAAACTAGTTTTCAAAAGGGAATCGAAAGTGTTAGTAAACTACTCATTCGCTTTATGCTTGTTTTAATTCCCATTACTTTTTTAATTAATAGTGTAAAACATGATTCTTTGGTAGCCTTTACTTTTGCTGTGGCAATTGCAATTGGTATTACACCACTATTGCTACCTGTGATTCTATCTTCTAGTTTAGCAAAAGGTGCTGTGAATATGTCCAAAAAGAAAACTATTGTCAAAAGGTTAGATAGTATTCAATCTTTTGGCGCCATGAATATTTTATGTACGGACAAGACAGGAACTCTTACAAAAGATAAAATTGTACTAGAAAAGTATTTAAACTTAAAAGGGGAAGAAGATAATCAAGTATTAAAAACTGCTCTTTTAAATTCTTACTTTCAAACTGGTCTAAAAGGAAATATAGATGAGGCAATTATAAAAAAAGCTAAAGAACGAGATGTCCTTACATTTTGTGAAGAGTACAAAAAAACAGATGAGGTTCCTTTTGATTTTTCTAGAAGAAGGTTATCCGTCATTTTACAAAAAAATGATTCAGGACAAAATAGTTATGAAATGGTTACAAAAGGAGCAGTAGAGGAGATTTTAAGTATTTGTTCCCATATACAAGAAGAAAAAGAAAGAAAACCAATTACAAATGAGATAAAGCAAGATCTAAAACAAATGACGAAAAAACTAAATGAAGATGGATTAAGGGTAATTGCAATTTGTGTAAAAGAAGTAGAAGAAGGTAGAAAAACAAACTTTACTAAAAATGATGAGCAAAAAATGACCTTGATTGGTTTTGTAGGATTCTTAGATCCACCAAAAGAAAGTGCAAAAGAAGAGATAGAAAGGCTAAATCGTGACGGTATCCGTGTTATGGTACTAACAGGTGACAACGAATATGTAACAAAAGCAATTTGTCAAAAAGTAGGAATTAATACAGACAAAATTGTACTTGGAAGTAAAATCGAGAGATTATCCGACACGGCTTTAGCTAGATTACTAAAGAAAACTAATGTATATGCAAAATTATCTCCTATCCAAAAAGCAAGGATTGTTCGTGTTTTAAAAGAATCGGGAAATATTGTAGGTTATATGGGAGATGGAATTAATGATGCTCCTTCTTTAAAAAATGCAGAAGTTGGTATTTCAGTAGACACAGCCGTAGATATCACAAAAGAAACCGCAGATATCATTTTACTTAGAAAAAATTTAAATGTATTAACAGATGGTGTAATAGAAGGAAGAAAAACATTTGGCAATTTATTAAAGTATATTAAAATGGCAGTTAGCTTCAATTTTGGAGAAGTACTTTCTATTTTAATTGCAAGTATCTTCTTACCATTTTTCCCAATTACACCAATTCAGCTATTAGTACAAAGTTTATTATATGATATTGGCCAACTTTCCCTTCCTTATGATAATGTAGATCATGAATATTTGGTAAAACCTAGAAAATGGAATATGAAAAGTATCAAAAAATTTATGCTATGGATGGGACCAACAAGTTCTATATTTGATTTACTAATTTTTGCAAGTTTGTGGTTTGGATTTGGAATTCGTGAAGCGGCACTATTTCAAACAATTTGGTTTTCTTATGGGGTAGTATCCAACTTAGTAGGTTTGCACATTATTAGAACAGCTAAAACGCCATTTGTACAAAGTAATGCTTCTAAAATGGTATATGGAAGTTCTATTATTTTAAGTATGGTTGCGATATTTATTCCTTTTACAGGACTTGGAAAAATGCTTGGATTAGTACCAATTCCAATTCAATATATTTTTATCATCATTATTGGAATACCTATTTTATATTGTTTTGTGGCAACAATCGTAAAGAAACAATATATCAAAAAGTATGGAGAATGGTTATAGTTGCAAAGAAGTAAAATATATTATATAATAGAAGATATACATTTATAAAAAAGACTTTATGAATGGAGGATTTTCTTACAATGAAAAGAAAGCATCAATGTAGGGTATATGGCAATTTTATTGTCGAAAACAATGCGACAATACGTGGGACTGCACAAGAATTTGGGGTGGCAAAAACAACGGTATACAATCACGTAACCAAAACTCTACCAAAGGTAGATGAAGAACTGGCAGAAAAAGTAAGAAAGGTGCTTGAAAAAAATAAGGCAGAACGTCATATTCGTGGTGGCCTAGCAAATCGGGCAAAATATAGAAAATAACTCCTACAAAAAGGTATCTAATTTGATACCTTTTTGTTTACTCTTTTAGCAAGATATGATATAATAAAAAAGTAGTAAAGTTTTCATAGGGCGAAAAAAGAAAGGCATTGTGCATGAAATTTTTAAGTACCGTTTTAGAAAATAGTCCAAAATTTCAAGAAATATTAGAAGATATTAAGAAAAAAACAAGTCCGATAGTGATATCGGGCTTATCTGACGTAGAAAAGACTTATGTTTTAAGTACTGTTTTGGAAAATTTACAAAGACCTATTTGTTTGCTTACCTATAATGAAATTGAGGCAAAAAAGCTATATAAAGACTTAAAAAGTTTTGGAAAAAAAGTTTGGTATTTTCCAAAACGTGAAATTGCAGCCTATGATTATATCGCAGAAAGTAAAGATTTGCCTTATGAGAGAATTGAGATTTTAAACCAAATCATGTTATGGGAAAAACAGTCCAAAGGCCTAGAGTCTAAAATAGGCTCTATTACAAAAGAACCATTGGTAATTGTAACTACCATAGAAGCTGTTATGCAAAATATGATTACGAAACAAGAACTTTATCAAAACATGATAGATTTTGAAATAGGAAAAACTTATATAGTAGAGCATTTAAAAGAAAAATTAGTAAAGCTAGGTTATGAAAGAAATGATTTGATAGAAAATAAAGGGCAATTTAGTATTCGTGGCGGAATTGTCGATGTTGGCTTATCTGAAAAAATAGGAGTCAGAATTGAATTTTGGGGAGATGAAGTGGATTCTATTAGGTATTTTCAAATTGCTTCTCAAAGATCTACTCAAATGCTAAAAGAAATCACTATTTTTCCAGCACATGAACTAATTGTAGAAAATTTAGAAAAGGCAGTTCAAAATATAGAACAATCTTATCCTGATGCAGAAGAGGATTTAGAAATAATCAAAACGGGAGATTATGTAAGTAAAATTGATAAATATTTTAATCAATTTTATGAAAATCAAGCTCGATTTTGGGATTATTTGCCAAAAGACACTTTGTTATGTATTGACGAAAATTTAAAAGTAAAACAAAGACAAGAAAATATTATTATTGATAATAATCATTTAATAGATTCTTTAATAGAAAAAGAAAGATTTGTGCCAGAATCTATTCAAAATATGAGTCATTTTGAATATATTTTGCAACAAAAAGAAATACTATATTTAGAACAAAATGATAGTTTAAAAAACATGCCTAAAATTTCTTTTAGGTCTAGAGAAATTAATTTTTATACTTTGGAAATAGAACTATTACTGGAAGATTTAAAAAAATATAGAAAAGAAAAGAAAAAAACTGTTATTTTAGCAGGAAATGAAAACAGCACTCAAAAAATCATTCGACTTTTAAAAGAACATGAAATGAATTACCAATATGAGCAAATGCCAACAAAAGTAGAGCCAGGAGAAATCTTGGTAACTGGTGGTGGGCTCTCATCTGGTTTTGAAAATTATGATTTAAACTTAGTTGTGCTCAGTATGCAAAATAGTTTTGAAGAACCAGTTCGTAAGAAAAAAAGGGTAAGTAGTTCTTTTAAAGAAGGAGAAAAGATTGTATTTGCAGATTTAAAACCAGGAGATTTTGTAGTACATCAAACTCATGGAATTGGTCAATTTGTTGGGGTCAATACCATTACCGCAGATAATGTTACTAAAGACTATATCAAAATTAAATACAGAAATGATGATATTTTGTATGTACCAACCAGTAATTTAGATAGTGTTAGAAAATATATTGGTGGTGGAGAAGCACTTCCTAAGTTAAATAAGTTGGGAGGCAAAGAATGGAGTGCTACGACTAGTAAAGTTAAGAAACACTTGCAAGAAATTGCTAAAGATTTAGTAGAACTTTATGCCAAACGTCAAAAAATAAAGGGGTTTGCTTTTTCAAAAGATACACCTTGGCAAAAACAATTTGAAGAAAGTTTCCCTTATGTAGAAACAGATGATCAATTACGATGTATTGAAGAAGTAAAGAAAGCTATGGAAAAAGAAATTCCAATGGATAGACTTCTTTGTGGAGATGTTGGTTACGGGAAAACGGAAGTCGCAATTCGAGCAGCATTTAAAGCAGTTATGGATCAAAAACAAGTAGCTTATCTTGTTCCAACTACTATTTTAGCAAATCAGCAATATGAAGAGTTTAAAACCAGAATGGGTGAGTTTGCTATGAAAGTGGAACTACTCAATCGTTTTAGAACTAAAAAAGAACAAAATGAAGTGATTCAAAAATTAAAATTAGGAGAAGTAGATGTTGTTGTTGGAACCCATAGAATTTTAAGTCAAGATGTGGTATTTAAAGATTTAGGCCTTTTAATTATTGATGAAGAGCATCGTTTTGGAGTAAAAGATAAGGAAAAAATCAAACAATTAAAAGCAAATGTAGATGTACTAACCATGACTGCAACACCAATACCAAGAACTCTTCACATGTCAATTGTGGGAGTACGTGATATGTCTGTTATTTACGAACCACCACAAAATAGAAAACCTGTACAGACTTATGTATTAGAATATGATAGAGAAGTTATACAAGAAGCTATTACCAAAGAAATTGAAAAAGATGGTCAAGTATTTTATTTATTTAATCAAGTAGAAGGAATTGAAAAAAAAGTACAGGAAATAGAAAATATGGTGCCAGAAGCAAAAGTAGGATGTGCGCATGGAAAAATGTCAGGAAGAGAGCTAGAAGAAGTGATGAATCGTTTTATTCATCATGAAATTAATGTACTAGTTTGTACCACTATCTTAGAATCTGGAATTGATATTGCAAATGCAAATACCATTATTGTAGAAAATGCAGATAAGTTAGGTTTAGCACAGCTTTATCAGATTCGAGGAAGAGTAGGAAGAGGAGATAAGCAAGCCTATTGTTATGTTACCTATAAAAGAGATAAACTTTTATCAGAGGTTGCTGATAAGCGTTTAAAAGCAATTAAAGAGTTCACAGAATTTGGTTCAGGATTTAAAATTGCAATGCGTGATTTAGAGATTCGTGGAGCAGGAAGTATGCTACGGAGAGATGCAACATGGGCACATGGAACAAGTAGGTTATGATACGTATTGTAAATTGCTAGATGAAGTAATGTTAGAAATGCAGGGAATTGAGGTACCTGTAAGGGAAGATGTACAAATAGATTTAAGTTTATCAAGTTACATACCAGACAGTTTTATTGAAAATAGTAGCCAAAAGATTGAAATTTATCAAAATATTGCGACAAGTCAAACAGAAGAAGATATTCAAAATGTCATTGATGAAGTAATTGATCGTTATGGAAAATTACCAAAAGAACTAGACAATCTATTAGAAATCGCAAGAATCAAACAATTGGCTAAAAAAGCAAAAGTAAGCAAAATTGTGCAAAAAGGTATGGCTGTTCTATTTTACATGTCTAAAGAAGAAGCAATAACTCCCCAAATGGTTAATCATATTATGAAAACCTATCCAATGCAAGTTCGATTCTCTAGCGGAATTGAACCATATATCACTTTAAGGTTAAAAGAAGAAACTTCAGAAAAAGAATTAATAAAACAGGTAAAAGAATTTTTAAATCACATTCAAAAGAGGTGAAAACAGGAATGCAAATTATTTCAAGTAAAGATAATGAGCAAATAAAATATATCAAAAAGCTAAAAGATAAAAAATTTCGTGATCAAACCAATGAATATTTGGTAGAAGGAATGAAATTAGTTAAAGAAGCCTTAGAAGAAGAGCAAACAATCAAAATGATTGTCATTTGTGAAGATTGCGAAAATGATAAAACAATGGATCAAAGTTTGCTTTATGAAATTGCAAAATATAACTGCATTTATGTCACTAAAAAATTATTTGACTCTATTACAGATGTAGTAAATCCACAAGGAGTGCTAGCAGTTGTAGAAAAAGGCGATCAGATTGATAAAATAGATTATACAGAAGAATTTATTTTAGCGCTAGATGGAATTCAAGATCCAGGCAATTTAGGAACAATTTTAAGAACAGCAGATAGTGCTAATTTAAAGCAAATTATTTTATCAAATGATTGCGCAGACCCTTATAGCCCAAAGGTAGTACGTTCTACCATGGGAGCTATTTTCAGAATGAATATTATTACAACTAATGACTTGGCAAAAACATTACAGATGATCAAAAAACATAAATTTACGCTAGTTGCCACCTCTTTAGAAACCAATAAAAGTGTTTATGATATAAAATATCGAAAAAAGGTAGTTGTGATTGGAAATGAGGCAAAAGGAGTTTCAAAACAAATTTTAGAATTGGCAGATGAAAAAGTTAAAATTCCGATGCTTGGAAAAACAGAGAGTTTAAATGCCTCAGTAGCTGCCGGAATTGTAATTTATGAATATGTAAAAGAAAAAATTTACCATTAGGGACGTTCTTTTTTGGTGAAAAATTCACCAAAAAGAACGTCCCTAGTGGTGAAAAATTCACCAAAAAAGAACGTCCCTAATGGTAAATTAAAACTCGCAATTTTTAGGTGTTCTTGGGAAAGGAAGAACATCACGAATATTTTGCATACCAGTTAAATACATCATCATTCTTTCAAAACCAAGACCAAAGCCACTATGAACACAGCTTCCATATCTTCTTAGATCCATGTACCACCAGTAGTCTTCTTTATTTAAATGTAATTCTTCTAAACGTTTGTCTAATTTTTCAAAATCATCTTCTCTTTGACTACCACCAATAATTTCTCCAATGCCAGGTACTAATAAATCAACAGCTGCAACTGTTTTACCATCAGGATTTTGTTTCATATAAAAGGATTTAATTTCTTTTGGATAGTCAGTAACAAATACAGGTTTTCCAAAAATAGTTTCACTTAAATATCTTTCATGTTCTGTTTGAATATCAGTTCCCCAAGATACAGGATATTCAAAGTTAGCATTATTTTTTTCTAATATTTCAATAGCTTTAGTATAAGTAATTCTAGCAAATTCAGAGTTTACTACATTATGCAATCTATCAAATAACCCCTGATCAATAAATTGACCAAAAAATTCCATCTCTTCTTTAGCATTTTCAAGAACAAAAGAAATAATATATTTGATCATATCCTCTGCTAAATCCATATTATCTTTTAAATCTGCAAAACAAAATTCAGGCTCAATCATCCAAAATTCAGCAGCATGCTTTACTGTATTAGAATTTTCAGCTCTAAAAGTAGGGCCGAAAGTATATATATTACGAAAGGCATGAGCGAAAGTTTCTCCATTTAATTGGCCACTTACGGTTAAATGAGATTGTTTCCCGAAAAAGTCTTCTGTAAAGTCTACTTTTCCATCTTTATCTTTTGGAGGATTTTCTAAATCCATGGTAGTTACCCTAAACATTTCACCAGCACCTTCACAGTCGCTTCCTGTAATAATAGGGGTGTGAACATACACAAACCCTCTTTCAAAAAAGAATTTGTGAATGGCAAATGCAAGGATGCTACGTACTCTAAATACAGCATTAAAGGTATTGGTTCTTGGACGTAAATGAGAAATAGTCCTTAAATATTCAAAAGAATGTCTTTTCTTTTGAAGAGGATAATCCAAATCTGCTTGATTAAAGATTTCTATATTTTCTGCCTGTATTTCAAAGGATTGTTTTGCATTTTTAGTTTCTACCACCTGTCCTGTAACAATAATAGAGGAACTAATGGTAAGTTTTTTTACTTCTTCGAAATTATGAAGGTCTGTGTCAAAAACGATTTGTACGTTTTTGAAAAAACTTCCATCATTTAATTCAATAAACCCAAAATTCTTAGAATCACGAATGGTTCTAACCCAACCTGAAACTTGAATTTTTTCTCCTACATAATTTGGGGTGTTGCGATACAATTCTTTTACTAAAGTGTTTTTCATAAATAAGACCTCCTTAAGATTACTAAATAAATTGCACAAGTTTAAAACTTTAGCAATTATTTACAGTATTGCCTAATTATATAAAAAAATACAATAAAATTCAATGGGAAAAAAGAAAGTTTTTTGCAAAACTTGATTTTAAGATAGATATCTATGAAAGAAAATAGAAGAAAAAAGCAAATATAATTATTTTTATGGTAATGTTAGTTATTATTACAGTTTTGGTTTGCTATATTATCTGGGGAATGCCATCAAAATCTGAACCAGTTATACAAGAAGAAACACAGCAACAAGGAAGTGGTGGCAATCATTTTGAAAATAATGAAAATAATGGAATTCATAGTAACGTAAATGCTAGATCTTATAGAAAAATAGATTAATTTACCACAGGGACGTTCCTTTTTGGCGAAAATTTCGCCAAAAAGGAACGTCCCTGTGGTAAATTTATAAAATAATGCAAATTAATCCGCCGCTACCTTCATTTACAATTCTCTCTAATGTTTCTTGTAATTTAGCTTGTGCTTCTTCTGGCATTTTAGATAATTTATTCTGTAATCCCTCATTTACTAATTCATGTAGGTTTTTACCAAAAATATTTGATTCCCAAATTTTCTTAGGATCTGATTCAAATTCAGAAAGTAAATAATTTACCAAATCTTCAGATTGTTTTTCGCTTCCTACAATTGGAGATACTTCTGTTTCAATGTCTGCACGAATCATGTGAATAGAAGGGGCTTTTGCCTTTAATTTTACTCCAAATCTTGAACCTTGTTTTACCATTTCTGGTTCATCTAAGATTAATTCATCTATGGATGGTGTTACAATTCCATAACCGGTTGCTTTTACTTCTTCTAGAGCATAAGCTATTTTATCATATTGTTTCTTGATTTGAGCAAATTCTGTCATCGTACTAAATAAAGCACCCTCATTGTCAATTTGTACTCCAGAGATTTCAGTTAATACTTGATAGAATAATTCATCTAGTAACTGGATACGAACATGAACGCTGCCTTCACCTAAACGAATTTCTTCTAAAGTCGTTTTCGTAATTACTTTTGTGTTTTGAAGTTGATTTACTCTAGCATCTACTTGCTTTAAAATACGAATATCAGTAAAAGCAGTTTGAATTTCAGAATATAATTCAACTTTAAGCCAATGATCATCTGCAAGACCATCTACCCATCTTGGAAAATCAATATTGATTGTCTCAATTGGAAATTCATATAAAATTTTGCTAAAGATGTCATCAATATCTTCTAAGTCTAAATGAGCACAATCAGTAGGTAAAACAGCTACTCCATATTTATCCTCTAGCTTTTGTGCTAATGCTTTTGTGTATTCGGAGAATGGATCATCACTATTTAAAACAATGACAAATGGTTTATTTAATTCTTTTAATTCTCTAACAACTCTTTCTTCTGCATCAATATAATCTTCTCTTGGAATATCAGTTACGCTACCATCTGTTGTAACCAAAATACCAATTGTAGAATGCTCTGCAATGACTTTGCGTGTACCAATTTCTGCTGCTTCTTCAAAAGGAATTTCTTCCTCATACCATGGCGTTTTCACCATACGAGGCATATCATCTTCTAGATAACCAATTGCATTATTTACTAAATAGCCAACACAATCCACTAGCCTTGTTTTGAATTTTAAATTATCCCCTATTGTGATTTCTACCGCCTCATTTGGAATAAATTTAGGTTCAGTAGTCATAATCGTTCTTCCACCGGCGCTTTGTGGAAGTTCATCTCTTGCTCTTTCTTTTTTGTATTCGTTATCAATATTTGGAATAACAAGTAAATCCATAAAGTTTTTAATAAATGTTGATTTACCAGTACGTACAGGTCCAACCACACCTACATAAATATCACCTTCTGTGCGCTCTGCTATATCCTGATATAACTTTAAATTCTCTTCCATGAATTTATAAACTCCCTTCTTAAAGAAATGTTTGTACGAAACTTTAGTAAATGTATATTAGACAATCTAGAAAGTATGACAAAAATTTGAAAAATAATTTACAAATTCTTTTGTATAAGATATAATTTGAAAAATGATATTTTAAGTTGGTGTCACTAATGGGGACGTTCCTTAAAAGTGACAAAAATGTCACTTTTAAGGAACGTCCCCAGTGGTAAAAATAAAGGAGAAAAACAAATGGCAATTATCATAAATGGAAAAGAATTAGCAGCAAAAGTACGAGCAGATGTAAAAGAAGAAGTAGAAGAACTAAAAAAAAGAAACATTCACCCAAGGCTTGCAGTTATTATGGTAGGAAATGATAGTAGCTCAGCAGTTTATGTACGAAATAAAAGTAAGGCTTGTAATGAAACCGGAATCGAATTTGAGGAATTCTTATTAGAAGAAAGCACTACAAAAGAGCAACTTTTAAATTTAATAGAAAAATTAAATTTAAGAAAAGATATTCATGGCATTTTACTACAAAGTCCTATCCCAAAACACCTAGATATTAAAGAAGCATTTGATGCGATTAATTATCGAAAAGATGTAGATGGTTTTCATCCGATCAATGTAGGAAAATTAGCAATTGGAGAAGATTGTTTTATCTCTTGTACACCAGCAGGCGTTATGAAAATGCTTGCAGAGTACCAAATACAAACAGAGGGAAAGCAAGCGGTTGTCATTGGAAGAAGCAATATCGTAGGCAAGCCCTTAGCGCAATGTTTACTAAACAAAAATGCAACGGTTACCATTTGCCATTCTAAAACCAAAGATCTCAAAGAAATAACTAAAAGAGCAGATATTTTAGTAGCAGCATTAGGAAAACCAAAATTTGTAACAGAAGATATGGTGAAAGAGGGAGCAGTTGTAATTGATGTGGGAATTAATAGAAATGAAGAGGGAAAGTTAGTAGGCGATGTTGATTTTGAAGAGGTTATCAAAAAAGCATCTTATATTACACCTGTACCAGGTGGTGTAGGACCTATGACAATTGCAATGTTAATGACAAATGTAGTAAAAGCAGCTAAAATGTTAGAAAATTAAACAAAATGCACTATAAAAAGAAAATAGGGAAATGATAATTGGGGGCAAGATAAATAAGGAGGAAAAAACAATGAAAGTTATTTATCAAGCCCAGAAAGAATATCCAGAAAAATTAAAACATATTTATGCTCCACCTGCTAAATTATATGTTTTAGGTGATGAGCGCATTTTAAATAAGCCATCTATTGCAATCATTGGTTGTAGACAAGCAAGTGATTATGGAAAAAAGGTGGCTTTTCAATTTGCATATCAATTAGCTAAAAAAGGAGTCATTGTCATTAGTGGTTTAGCAAAAGGAATTGATACTATGGCTCATCTAGGAGTTGTAAAAGCAAAAGGAAAAACAATTAGTATTTTAGGAAGTGGTTTTGGACATATTTATCCATCACAGAACAAGCCACTTTGCAAAGAGATTCTTCAAAATGGCGGAACTCTCATCAGCGAATATTCTCCTGAAATGAAGCCCCTTCCAATGAATTTCCCACTAAGGAATAGATTAATTAGTGGCTTATCTAATGGTGTTTTAGTGGTAGAAGCAAAACAAAAAAGTGGAACTTTCATAACCGTAGATTATGCGTTAGAACAAGGAAAAGAAGTGTTTGTTATTCCCGGAAATATTCATAGTAGTAATTCCTACGGAACTAATGAATTAATCAAACAAGGCGCAAGACTAGTAACTTGTGTAGAGGATATTTTAGAAGGCTTGCAAAATCTAAATGTTATGATATAATAACACTAATGAATCACAAGGAAAGGAAAATTATGCCAAAGTTCTTTGTCAAAACCAATCAAATAGAAGGAAACAGAGTTAAAATTATAGGAGAAGATGTAAAACATATTACTCAAGTATTACGAACCAAAAAAGGAGAAAAAATAGTAGTATGTGACCTAGATACATCTTTAAATTATATTACTATTTTAGAACAAATACAGCCAAATACACTGATTTGTAAAATTATTGATTGTAAAAAAGATGTAGCAGAAAGTAAAATAGAAGTTACTATTTTTCAAGGCTTACCAAAAGCAGATAAAATGGAATATATGATTCAAAAAAATATTGAATTAGGTGCAAAAGCGATTATCCCAGTTTCTATGGAAAGATGTATCGTAAAATTGGAAGAAAAAAACACTCATAAAAAGATCAAGCGTTGGCAGAAAATTGCGGAGGCCGCTGCAAAACAGAGCAGAAGGGATTTTATTCCCAAAATAGAATTGCCAATCACAGTGGAAAAGTTATGTGATAGAGTAAAAGAATTTGATTTAATGCTCCTTGCCTATGAAAATGAACAGGAAAACACACTAAAACAAGAATTACAGAAATTTCAGAATCCGTCCACATTAAAGATAGGGGTTATCGTTGGTCCAGAGGGGGGACTGGATGAAAAAGAGGTAAAAAAGCTAGTAGAAGCAGGTGCTAAAGCTGTTACTTTAGGAAAAAGAATTTTAAGAACAGAAACCGCATCTATTGCCATTATGAGTAATATTATTTATGAGTTTGAAATGTAGGGAGGGAAGATTAAAATGCCAGAAAATAAACAATTAGAAAATGAAAAGCAGAAAGAGCAAAAGAAAGAAAAAGAAAACAAAACAAGTCAAAAAGTAAATAAAAAAATAGCAACTGGAAATACTAAGAAAGTAGTACAAAAAAGAAGTTCTTCAGTAGTAGCAAAAACAAACCAAAATAAACAAGAAAAAACAAACAAACCTGATAAAGAAAAAGAAATCACACAAATGCAAGAAGTATTAGAAAAAGAAATAAAATCTCAAAAACAAATACCAAAAGAAGAACAAAAGAAAATATATGGTAAAATCTTTCCGATTATTTGTTTAACTATTGTAAGTATTCTTTATTTTAATTTTATCATATTAGGTTTCATCAATATTGAAAATTCCGTTTTTGTGGTAGATTTAAAAGTTTTTAGTATGGCCCTTTTGGTAGTAGCTATTGGACTTTTTGAATATGCTTATAAAAAAGATAGCGGAAAATATGCAATCTTAGGAATAGAGGTTTTAGTTATTGCAATCATCACAATGGCATTTATTTACTTAAATCTTATGTATTCTGATAAATTTATTGTTTTAGCGACTTTTATAACTTATGTAATAGCTATTTACTATATTGCAAAAGCAATCATTGTATATCAGAAAATGAAAAAACAATATTTTATTGATCATATTAAAGAAATGATAAAAAAATAAAGGAATACCTAATAAAAGAAAGAGGACTATAAAAGTGAAAAGTATGACAGGGTTTGGTAGAGCCAAACTAGAAAAACAAACAAGAGAATATTTAGTAGAAATTCGTAGTGTAAATCATAAATATGCAGATATTACTGTAAAAACACCTCGCAATCTTCTTTATTTAGAAGATAAGGTAAGAAAGATGGTTTTAAGTCGTGTAGCAAGGGGAAAAATTGAAATATTTATTAGTTATTCCAATTATGGCATAGAAGGAAAAAATGTAGTTTTCAATAAAGAACTTGCTAAAGAATATATAGAGCAATTAGTAGAGCTTGCAGAAGAAACCAATCTTTCTAAAGAAATTTGCTTGTCAGAAATTGCAAGAATGCCAGATATTTTTAATGTACAAATACAAGAAGATAGTTTAGAACTTATTTGGTCTGAACTTTCAGAATGTTTGGAAAATGCACTTGATAATTTTATTGAGATGAGAAGTATTGAAGGTCTTCGCATTGAGCAAGATTTATTAAAACGCTTGCAAAAAATAGAAGAAAATGTTGAGAAAATTTCTTTAGCATCTACTGGACTTGTTCAAGAATATGTAGTAAAATTAGAAGAACGAATCAAAGAAATTTTAAAAACAGATGTAGTAGATCAAACAAGACTTGCTCAAGAAGTTGTAATCTACTCAGATAAAAGTTCTATTGAGGAAGAGTTAACACGTCTAAAGAGCCATACAAAACAATTAGAAGACTTATTAAAACTAGATATTCCATCTGGTAAAAAAATTGATTTTTTAGTTCAGGAAATGAACCGAGAAATTAATACCATTGGTTCAAAATCAGCAAGTTTAGAAATTACCAACCTAGTGGTAGAGCTAAAGACAGAGCTTGAAGATATAAGAGAGCAAATTCAAAATATAGAATAGGAGGTCTGTTATGCAACTAATTAATATTGGGTTTGGAAATATTGTATCATCTGATAGAATCATTGCCATTGTAAGCCCAGAATCAGCGCCAATTAAAAGAATGGTACAAGAGGCAAAAGATCAAGGAAGAGCAATTGATGCTACTTGTGGAAGAAGAACAAGAGCAGTACTCATTATGGATTCAGACCATGTTGTATTATCAGCAGTTCAACCAGAAACAGTAGCTGGAAGATTTGGAGAAGATGCAAGCAAAAAAGAGGACATAGAAGCTGAAAAATAAAAATTAGAAAAAGAAAGAAGGGAAAGAAAAATGTTAGTAAAACCAACTGTTTTAGAACTATTAACAAAAGTAGATAATCGTTTTCAATTAGTAGTTGCTACTGCAAAAAGAGCAAGACAATTAGCAAATGGTAGTACACCACTTACTAAAAAAGAAGAGCCATCACCTGTAACTTTAGCAGCAGATGAAATTGCAGAAGGTAAGGTGACAATATGCTAGTATTATTATCAGGGGTATCTGGTGCAGGAAAAGATACCATTAAAAAAGAACTGATACATAGAATGCAGCAGGTAGAATCACTTCCATCTTATACAGATAGAAGTCCAAGGGAAAATGATGTACCAGGTGTGACTTATCATTTTGTGACAACCGAAGAATTTAAAAGAATGATAAAAGAAGGAGAACTATATGAATACAGTGTTCACCATGAACACTATTATGGAACTTCTAAAAAATTAATGAATGAAAAAATTCAAAATGGAAAAATCATTGTGAAAGATATTGAGGTAAACGGTGTAGCAAATTTACTAAAACTTTTAAGGAATGATGTTAAAATTGTAACCATTTTCTTAAAAGTTCCAAAGGAAGTTCTGCAAAAGCGCCTAGAAGCAAGAAATGATAAGTTAAGTCCAAAAGAGATTAGCCTAAGATTAAACCGACTAGAATATGAAGAATCTAAAATTGTGATGTATGATTATGTTATTAAAAATAATAATTTAGAAAAAACAATCAATATCATTATGGAGATTATTAAAAACGAATATGATTTAAAAGAAGCAGAGTTTTAAAACTTTGCTTTTTTGTGTCCGATTAGTAAAAAACTTATCTTGCTTTTTAAGCAGAATTTTGATATGATACTAACGAATAAAAAAGGAGACTAAAACTTGATTGCAGAGGTTATTTTAGCTAGTAATGCCAAACAATTAAATCGAGTATTTGATTATCAGATACCAGAAAACTTAGCTTCCCAAATTGCTATTGGAAGCCGAGTTTTTGTGCCATTTGGAAACCGTAAAAAACCAGAAGAAGGTTTTGTAGTTGGAATGAAAGAGCATTCGGCTTATCAAGTAAAAGAGATTATCGAAGTTCAAAAAGAAAACCTATTAGTAGATGAGGAAAAGTTAAAACTAGCTCAATGGATGGCAAGAAGATATTTTTGTAATGTTTCTGATTGCATTAAATTAATGTTACCGCCAGGAACAACCGCAAAAGTAATAGAAAAACGCATCAAAGAAAAAAATGCAAATTTTGTTTATTTAAAAAAAGAGGCAGAAGAGATAGAGGAAGCACTAGAAACCAAAGAGATAAAATCAGAAAAACAGCTAAGGGCACTAAAATTTTTATTAGAAAATGAAGGAGCACTTATTTCTGATTTAGAAATTTTTGCAGATGTATCTAGAGCAGTTCTAAAAACCTTAGAGAAAAATGGATATATTGAAATTGTAGAAAAACAAATTGAAAGAAATCCTTTTCTTCATAAATTAGTAGAAAAAAGTCATGATCTTATTTTAAATGACGAGCAACAACAAGCATTTGATACTATTAAAGACGCTATGGATGATGGATTTTATTCAGAATTTTTATTATTTGGAGTAACCGGCTCACGGAAAAACAGAAATTTATTTACAATTAATTGAAAAAGCATTATCAGAAGGAAAATCTAGTTTTATGCTGGTTCCTGAAATATCTTTAACTCCGCAAACAGTAGATCGATTTATTTCCCGTTTTGGAGAAGAAAAAATAGCAGTTCTTCATAGCAAATTATCGGTAGGAGAAAGATATGATCAATGGCATAAAATAAAAAAAGGGAAAGCAAAAATTGTAATTGGTGCCCGCTCTAGCATTTTTGCACCAGTTTCTAATTTGGGTTTAATCATCATAGATGAAGAACATGATACTTCCTATAAATCAGAAATGGTACCAAGATACCATACAAAAGAAGTGGCAAGATATTTAGCCAAAGAGGCAAATGTTCCTTTAGTATTAGGAAGTGCGACACCAGACCTAACTACCTATTATCAAGCCAAATCAGGGCAAATTGGGTTATTAGAACTAAGCAAAAGAGCAAATAAGGCAAGCCTCCCACAAATAGAAGTGGTAGATTTAAGACAGGAATTAGAACAAGGAAATAAATCCATGATTAGTGGAAAACTTTATCAGGCAATGAAAGAAAATCTAGAAAATAACAAACAAACCATTTTATTTTTAAACCGCAGAGGATTTTCTACTTTTATTATGTGTAGAGATTGTGGACATACCATTAAATGCAAAAACTGTAATATTACTTTAACTTATCATGCTAAACAAAACAAACTAAAATGCCATTATTGTGGTTATCAAGAGTCAGCTACAAAAATATGTCCAAAATGCCATAGTAAAAATATTCGCTATTTTGGTGCAGGAACGCAGAAACTAGAAGAACAAATTCATCTATTATTCCCAAATGCAACAACCATTCGTATGGATGTAGATACCGTTAGTAAGAAGAATTCACATGAAGAAATTTTAAACGAATTTAGACAAAAGAAAGTAGACATCTTAATTCGGAACTCAAATGGTAGTCAAAGGACACCATTTTCCCAATGTCACCTTAGTAGGTGTTATTGCAGCAGATAGTAGCTTGAATATGGATGACTTTAGAGCAAATGAACGAACTTTTCAAATCTTAACACAAGTAGCAGGAAGAGCGGGAAGAGAAAAAGAAGTAGGAAAAGGAAAAGTCATTATCCAAACTTATAATCCAGATAATTTTAGTATTGAATGTAGTAAAAAACAAAACTACCAATTATTTTATGATACAGAAATCATGATAAGAAAACAATTGAAATATCCGCCATTTTGCGATATAATAGTAATTGGAATTAGTTCAAAAAATGAGCAAGATGCCTTTCAAGTAACCAATAAAATTCATCAATATTTAAAAAATAGAGTAATCAAAGAAAACTTGGGTATCATATTATATCAAGGAATGCCAGCGCCAATTGATAAAATTAAAAATCAATATCGCTATCGTATTATTATCAAATGTAAGTTTGATGATGCTATGATTGACCTAATGAATGATGTGATAACAGAATATACTAAAATGAAGGAAAGCAAAGATAAAGATAAAAAGAAGGGGACTAGACTAAGCATTGACTTAAACCCTAATAGTTGGGCATGATAACACTATGATTTGTTACTTTTGTCACTTTTAAGGAACGTCCCCAAAAGTGACACTCGCTAATTTAGCAAAAAGAAAGGAGGATAAAGATGGCAATTAGAATTATAAGAGAAGATGGAGATGAAATCTTAAGAAAAAAAGCAAGAGAGGTAGAAGTAGTAGATGAAAAAATCAAAGAAATACTAGAAGATATGGTAGAAACATTGCATCACTATAATGGTGTTGGACTAGCAGGCCCTCAAATAGGAATTCTAAGAAGATTAGTAGTGATTGATCTTTATGATGATAAAGGACCTATTAAGCTAGTAAACCCAGTTATCATAAAGCAAAAAGGTGAGCAAGAAGTAGAAGAAGGTTGCCTAAGTTTTCCAAATCAATTTGCTAAAATTATAAGGCCACAAGAAGTTACCATTGAAGCCCTCAACGAAAAAGGCAAAAAGATAAAGTTAAAAGGAACAGGACTTTTGGCTCAAGCAATTGCACATGAATTAGATCATTTAGATGGGATATTGTTTGTAGATAAAATAATTCCTGGTACTTTAGAATATGTAAAACAGGAGGAAAGCTAATGCTTCATATTATATTTATGGGAACACCGGATTTTGCACAGGAATCTTTAAAATGTTTAGTAGAAGCAGGACACAAAATTTTAGGAGTGGTGACCAATCCAGATAAACCGCAAGGAAGAGGAATGAAATTAACTGCTTCTCCAGTAAAACAGTATGCTTTAGAAAAAAAACTGCCGATTTTCCAGCCAGAAAAAGTAAGAAATAATCCAGAATTTCTAGAACAAATTAGGTCTTTAAAACCTGATGTAATTTGTGTTGTAGCTTATGGGAAGATTTTGCCACAAGAACTATTAGATATTCCTGCTTTAGGTTGTATCAATGTACATGGTTCTTTACTTCCTAAGTATAGAGGAGCTGCTCCAATTCAATGGGCTGTATTAAATGGTGAAAAAACTACTGGCATTACAACCATGTATATGAATGCTGGTATGGATACAGGAGATATGATATTAAAGCAAGAAGTGGAAATTGGAGAAGATGAAACAACAGGAGAACTTTGGGATAGACTTAGTAAGATAGGAGGAAAGTTATTAACAAAGACCCTTACTTTAATAGAGCAAGGAAAAGCACCAAGACAGAAACAAGGAGATGATTTTTCTATGGCTCCTATGTTAAAAAAGGAAATGTCTAAAATTGACTGGGAAAATCAAACTGCAAGTCAAATTCACAATCTAGTAAGGGGACTAAACCCAATTATGGGAGCTTATTGCTTTTTAAACAATAAAAAATTAAAACTTTGGAGAGTAAAAAACTTAAGTAATCAAGATTTATTAGAAGTATTTGAAGATTTTAGAGAGTATGATTATAAACTACCAGAAATTATGCCAGGCACTATTTTACTTTCTGATGCAAAACAAGGGCTTTTTGTGAAAGCAAAAGATGGCATTTTACAGATTTTAGAATTACAAGCAGAAAATAGTAAAAAAATGAATGCTCAGGATTTTTTAAGGGGAAATCCTTTGTCAGCAGGTAGTGTACTAGGATAGAAAAATATTTACTATAAAAATAATAAAGGTAAGGTAAAAAATTGTCAAAATTCACAAAAACAGTTGTAAAATTTTTTAAGAATTGATATACTTATGATATAAAGATCGTAAGAAAAAGGAGGATTCTTTATGGAAGAAAATAAAGAAAAAGAATTAGAACTAGTAGCAGAAAATGTAGGGGAAGTTGCATTAGAAAATAATACGAATATAAAAATCGCAGATGATGTAATTGCGGTTATCGCAGGAGTAGCAGTATCTGAGGTACCAGGAGTTGCAGAAATGTCAGGTGGTTTTGCCGGTGGTATTTCTGAAGTACTTAGTGGTAAAAAGAATCTATCAAAAGGAATTAAAGTAGAATCAGGTGAAAAAGAAACAAAGATAGATGTTAATATTATTGTAGAATATGGCATCCGAATTCCTGATGTTGCTTTTGAAATTCAAAACAGAGTAAAAAAAGCTGTTGAAAGTATGACAGGTTTAAAAGTAGTTGAAGTGAATGTCCATGTGCAAGGTGTTAGCACAGAAAATATGGAAAATAACAAAACAGAAAATAATGATTAGGAAGAATAAAAGGCACGGAAAACTAAGATGCCGTGTCTTTTCCTTTGAAAAGTAAAAACAAAAAATATGGTAGAAATTCTACCTAG
>CALYAE010000037.1 GCA_944393435.1 uncultured Clostridia bacterium | reverse complement strand
AAAATATATTGGAGAACAACTTGCAAAAGAATTAAACTTAAAATTTTATGATAGAGAAATCTTAGAAAGATTATCCAAAGAAGAACATATTGATATTCGCTTATTAGAAAAAGTAGATGAAAGTAATAAAAATAGTTTTTGGTATGCTTTAGCAACAGCATCTATGTCTGCTACTAATCAAGTAAATTCTATTGCAGAATTACCAATGAATGATAGGGCTTTTATTGAAACATCAAGAATGATTGAAAAAATAGCAAAAGAAGATAATTGCGTCATTATTGGTAGATGTTCTAATGTAATTTTAAGAAATCATCCAAAAAGTATTCATGTATTTATTTATTCTTCTAATGAAGAATTTAAAGTAAAACGTAAAGTAGAGTTTGAAGGACTAGATGAAAAAAAGGCTATCAAAACCATGAGAAAGAAAGATAAAGAAAGAGCTAGCCATTATCAATATTATACAAATGAAAAATGGGGAGCAAGAAGTGGATATGATATCTTAATAGACACTGCCAAAACAGGAGTAGATGGCGCAGTGGAATTATTAAAACAATATATATCGATTATAAAAAAATGAAGATGTTTTTACATCTTCATTTTTTTATCTTTATTTTAATTTCTTAAGAGAATTTACTCTAGTTAATGCAAATATAACAATTGCGGCTGTTGAAACGATAAAGAATAAGGTAGTATAATTTCCTGTTTGAGGTAGCACTTTATCAGAAACTGTATCATCATATTTTAGTCTAACTTTTGGAGAAACATCAGAAGAAGAATTTTCTTCTCCATCAGCTGTTTCAAATCCAATATCTACTTTTTCATTTGTAGGAAGAATTTGATCAATAATTGCTGCATCATAATTATCTTTTAATGTTAGTTTGTAGCTTAATGTTGCAACTTGTCCTTCTGCTAATTCAGGAATTGTCCATGTAATACTATTATCAGTCTCATCAATTCCATTTGTAACAGTTCCAATATTAGGTGCTGTAACATGCTCAAAACTAAAGTTATCTACGATCTCTTGTGGGAAAGTATCTTTAATTACAATGTTTTTCAAGCTATTATCCTTTGTTGTAATCATACTATTTAAAATTTCTTCATTTACAATTTGAGATAGATTTTCATAATCACTAAAATAGAAACTACCAGCAGTTGGATTTTGCTCTGTACCAAAAATTTCTTCAGCAAGTTCACGATAGGTCATGTGTCTACTACCATCTTCAATTGTAGGAGCACTTGGGTTTGGCGTATCTCCTTCACTAGCCCCCATTAAAATAGAGAAAATATGATGATAGCCAGCTTCTTCCATATCAATTAACTGTTGTTTGGTATTTTGTGCAGTAATACCTGAATAAATAAGGGTGTTTTCTGTATCTAATGAAAGATTTGGTACTCCATCTGAGATTAAAATGACATATTTTTCAGATTCGGTACTATCAGAAAAGTTATCCATTGCCAGTTGTAAACCAGCCTCAATATTGGTGTAAGGTCCATAAGTATCTGAGTAAGAATCAATAGTATTTTCAATGGTTTCTTGCGAATTTGATAAAGGTAGCAAAAGTTTAGCATCACTTTGTGTACCTAAAGCAAGTGAAAGGCCATCATCGCCTGCCGTAGAATTGTCTACACTAGAAAAACTAACGATTCCGATTTGAGGATTTACAAAGTGCTTAAATAATTCTTGAGCAAATAATTTAGCGGTTTCTTTTACATATTCAAATTTTACCTTGTTTTGATAAGTAAGAGTCATACTTTGGGAATTATCTAAAACAAAGTAAACTTCGATTGGCTTGGTTAATTCTTCTTCTTCCATGGTATTGGTAACAGTTAAGGTTAAAGTTACTTCTTTTTTATCTGCATCAAACCCAGTTAATTCTTTTTTGAAATTTCCCATATCTTTTAGGTTAATTTCGCAAATACTTCTATCTACTACTTCTAAAATAGTTTTGCTAACATCAGCCGTGTTACTACTATTGGTTTGCTCATTTTGATTAGATGCATCGGTTTGCGTATTAATGGAAATATCAGAAGCAAATACAGTAGTAGAGCTTAAAAATAATAAAATAAATAATGTGATAAAACAAATAGCTTTTTTCTTTGTCATATTCAAAATCTCTCCTTTTTAAAACTTCCTTATTATTATACTCCTAAAATGGAAATTTATCAAGATTTTGTATGAACTTCCACAATTTGTAACTTCCAAAAGATGAACAGGTAAACCTTAGCAAAATCAACGATTTTGGAGCTTTGTAATATTTTTGTAACAAAATTGTAATGAAAATTTAAAAAATCCAGAGAGGTCCCTATATTTTTCCTAAAAAATATGATACAATACCATTTAGATTACGAAAATAAAGGATGGGGGATATGGAGAACATACAATCACCAGAGCAATTAAGAAAATTAAATATAGAGCAAAAAGAAGCCTTAGCAGAAGAATTAAGACAAGAATTATTAAACACGGTTTCTAAAACAGGAGGGCATTTAGCTTCTAACTTAGGTGTAGTAGAGCTTACCATAGCTTTGCACAGTGCATTTGATACTCCAAATGATAAAATTATTTGGGACGTGGGCCACCAAACCTATATTCATAAGATGCTAACAGGTAGAAGAAATCAAATGGAAACTCTAAGGCAATTAAATGGATTATCTGGTTTTCCTAAGGTAAGTGAATCAGAATATGATTGTTTTGAAACTGGACATAGTAGTACTTCTATCTCAGCAGCACTTGGTATGGCAAGGGCAAGAGATCTTAAAAAAGAAAATTATCATGTAGTGGCAGTTATTGGAGATGGTGCTTTAACAGGTGGAATGGCATTAGAAGCCTTAAATGATGCAGGCTTTAGTAAAACAAATCTCATTGTAATTTTAAATGATAATGAAATGAGTATTTCTAAAAATGTAGGAGGGATTTCTAATTTTCTAACAAAGCTAAGGGTACGTAAAGGGTATAAAAAGTCCAATGCTTATATTAAAAAATTAGTACAAAAATTGCCAGGAGATTTAGGAGAAAACATTATTCATTTTGTAAGGAAAATGAAAAGAGGAATTAAACAATTAGTCATTCCCAATATGCTTTTTGAAGAGTTAGGTTTTTGCTACCTAGGTCCAGTAGATGGACACAATATTGAAAAACTAGAAGATATTTTTCAAAAGGCTAAAAGGCAAGAAGGACCTGTGTTAATTCATGTATTAACTACCAAAGGAAAAGGATATATTCCAGCACAAACAAATCCAGATTTATTCCACGGTACCTCTAGTTTTGATATTGTAACAGGAGAAAGTCTTAAAAAGAAACAAATTGATTATTCCCAAGTATTTGGAGAAACTTTATGCAAATTAGCTAAAAAAGATGATAAAATTGTAGCAATTACAGCAGCTATGAAAGATGGAACAGGACTTAGTAAGTTTGCTAAAGAATTTCCTAATAGATTTTTTGATGTAGGAATTGCAGAACAACATGCTTTAACCATGGCAGCAGGAATGGCAAAACAAGGATTAAATCCAGTTGTTTCTATCTATTCATCTTTTTATCAAAGAGGATATGATCAAGTAATTCATGATATTGCTATGCCAAACTTGCCAGTTGTATTATGTATTGATCGAGCAGGGATTGTAGGAAATGATGGAGAGACTCATCAAGGTATTTATGATTTAGCTTTTTTAAATCTAGTACCAAACTTAACAATCCTAGCCCCAAAAGACTTTTTAGAATTAGAGCAAATGCTATCTTTTGCAGTAACTTTTTCAAAACCAATTGCAATACGCTATCCTAGAGGAGGAGAGGAAAGTTTTAAATTTAAGCAACATGAAGAAATCAACCTTGGCAAAGCTGAAATCCTAAAATCAGGAACGGATGTAACCATTCTTGCTATTGGAAAAATGGTAGCAAGAGCACAAAAAATAGCAGAAGAACTAGAACAAGAGAAAATAGAAACAGAAGTAATAAATGCTAGATTTTTAAAACCATTTGATGAAATAACTTTCCTTACTTCTATTCAAAAAACAAAGAAGCTAGTTACTATGGAAGATGGAATCTGCCAAGGAGGCTTAGCTACAACTACTTTAGAATGTTTGCAAAAACATGGAATACAAGATATCAAGATGAAACATTATGGCTATCCTGATGAATTTATTAAACAAGGAAAAGTAGAAGAAATAGAAGAAATTTATGGATTGGATTTAAAAACTATGAAAGAGGGGGTTTGTCAATTGTGTCGCTAGGTGATGGTACAGGCAAGTGTCACTATGGGGACGTTCCTTAAAAGTGACAAACATGTCACTATCAAGCTACGTCCCCAATGGTGACAACTTTGTCACTTTTAAGGAACGTCCCCATAGTGACACCCATAGTGACACCAAAAGTATGGAAAAACATGAAATATTAAAACAATTTAGCAAACCAGAAGATAAATTATTAATCTCGAAGGTTTGGGATAAATTAAAGTTTATGCACCTAAAAAATCAAATTCAATGTACAGATTTTTTAGATGGTTATCAGCAAACTGTTGTAGAAAAAATGCTACAAATGTGTAAGGAAAAGCAAGCTGTTTTAGAAGGTGGGTATGAAGAGGCACAAAGAAAAATGTTATTTTTATACCCAGCAAAGGTGCAGCCGTTGTTTGAGGAAGATAGAAACCAAAATACGGTTATTGTTGGAATGATCAAAGTGATTTCTATTATTTTACCAAAAGAATTACAAGGAAGCTATCATCATAGAGAATATTTAAGTGGAATTATGAAATTGGGAGTAGAACGTGAGAAAATAGGCGATATTTTGGTAAGTGAGCAAGGGGCAGATATTCTTGTTCACAATGATATGGTTTCTTTTTTACAAACACATTTACAAGACCTAACAAGGTTTCAAAAAGCGCAGATTACTTGCAAGGAAATTACCAATTTAAAAATAATGCCTATTCAAAAAGAAGAAAGTATCATTTTAGTTCCACAATTAAGATTGGATGTTGTCATTTCTGAAATTTTACATTTATCTAGAAGCAAGGCAAGTCAAATTATTGAAGAACAAAGAGTATTTGTAAATTATGAACTAAAAACTAAAAATGCTATGATGTTAAAACAAGGAGATATCTTAACAATTCGTGGAAAAGGAAAATTTGAGATAGGGGAAATTGTATCTCAGACAGCCAAAGGAAAGTTACGTTTGCAAGTAAAAAAATATGTATCTTGACAAACTGAAACATTTGTTTTATAATAGTCTTAGGTGAAAAAAGTGGAACGAAAAATTTTACATGTAGATGTGAATAGTGCCTTTTTATCTTGGACAGCAGTAGAAATGCTAAAAAGCGGGGAAACAGTAGATATTAGAACTATCCCCGCTATTATTGGTGGAGATGAAGAAAAAAGAAAGGGAATTGTTCTTGCCAAAAGTATTCCAGCAAAAGAGTATGGCATCAAAACAGCAGAACCTATCTATTTTGCTAAACAAAAATGTCCGAACTTACAAATCTATCCAAGCAATTTTAAAATCTATCGCAAATATTCCAATGCCATGTATCAAATTTTACAAGAATATACAGACATAATTGAAAGATTTTCAATTGATGAGTGTTTTTTAGATATAACTCAATATATTCCTTCAGGCCAAACAGATTTGCAGATTGCGAGTCAAATTAGTAAAAGGATAAAGCAAGAATTAGGTTTTACGGTTAATATTGGAGTAGCCCCTAATAAGATACTTGCTAAAATGGCATCTGATTTCACAAAGCCAGACAAAATTCACACCCTATATCGCGAAGAAATACAAGCAAAAATGTGGCCGATGCCTGTTTCAGAGCTGTTCATGGTAGGTAAAAAGAGTTTACCGAAATTAGAAAGAATAGGAATTCAAACAATTGGTGACTTAGCCAAATATAGAAAAGAAGATTTAGTCAAACAATTTGGCAAATTTGGAAAGTTAATATGGGAATATGCTAATGGAATAGATGATACACTAGTAAATGCTGAGCCAGAAATGCCAAAATGTATTGGAAATTCTGCTACCCTACCAGAAGATTTAAGTAATCTTTTTAAAATAGAAGAAGTACTACTTGCTTTGACAGAGCAAACCACATATCGATTAAGAAAGCATCATTTATTGGCTTCCACAGTAGGTGTGCAAATCAAAACAAAAGAATTTAAAACCTATTCTCATCAAAAAACATTACTTACCCCAACAGATAGTACAAAAATAATCTATCAAATGGCTAAAAAAATATTAGAGGAATTATATAAAGGAGAGGAAATCAGATTAATTGGAGTTCGTGTAGATCATTTGAAAAATCCTGATAATTTGCAACTTTCTTTATTTGATACTCCTCGTAATGAAAAGCAAAAAAAGCTAGATGCAACCATTGATAGACTAAAAGACAAGTTCGGCTACAATACTATTACAAGAGCAGGGAAAATGGAAACAGATCATTTAATGGATTTTAAAGATTAAATAAAGAAGTATTCACGCTTTTTAAAAAAACGTGAATACTTTTTCTTTTGCATATATCAGCACATATTTCATGACTTGTCATTTTCAAAAATTTATGATATAACCCCAAATTTGACAGTTATGAAAGAGTAAAAGACTGATAACCTTTGATATTAAAAGGTTTCAGTCTTTAATAGATTGATAAAAAAGTGCGTACCATAGATTAAATTTTTAAGTTTTTTAAAATTTTTT
>CALYAE010000036.1 GCA_944393435.1 uncultured Clostridia bacterium | reverse complement strand
GTCAAAATAATCAAAACCAGGGTTTACACTAATGGCAATTAATTCAAAATGTTTTGGATAAAATCTTTGCAAGGCTTTTAGCCCCATAAGTAAGGTAAAAGAATCTTTTCCACCAGATAAACCTACTGCGATTTTATCTCCTTCTTCAATCATTTGGTAGTTTTCAATTGTTTTTCTTAAATAACTTAAAATTCGTTGCATTTGTTTGCTCCTTTTCTTGCTTTGTCTTTCTAAAAGTGATTATATCATATTAGTCAATCTACTACTTGATAAAATAGAAAAAATGTTGTATGATAAAAAAGAAGTTTAGATGTACCAGTAGCTCATCTGGATAGAGCGACGCCCTCCTAAGGCGTAGGTGGGGGGTTCGAGTCCCTTCTGGTACACCATTTTTGTAAATGTAAGGAGAATACATGACAGAGCAAGAAAAATTTATGAAAGAAGCTCTAAAACAAGCAAAAAAAGCATACCAAAAGCAAGAAATTCCAGTAGGTGCTATTATTGTAAAGAATCATAAAATCATCGCAAGAGCATATAATGAAAAAGAAGACAAGCTAGATACCACAAAGCATGCAGAAATTCTTGCTATTCAAAAAGCAAGTAAAAAACTAAAAGCATGGAGATTATCTGATTGTGAAATGTATGTAACTTTAGAACCATGTGCAATGTGTGCAGGTGCACTGATTCAAGCAAGATTAAAAAAAATATATATTGGAACTCCGGATCCAAAAACAGGTGCTTGTGGTTCGGTTCTAAACCTATTGCAAGATTATCCATTTAATCACAAAGTAGACATAGAAATGGGAGTTATGCAAAAAGAATGTGAGCAAATTTTAAAAAACTTTTTTAAAGAATTAAGATTGAAAAACAAGTAAAAAACTGTTAGAATAAGATAGTTAGTATGGAGCGGTATCGAAGAGGTCATAACGAGGTTGACTCGAAATCAATTAGGCACCTTTAACAAGTGCCACGTGGGTTCGAATCCCACCCGCTCCGCCAATATTTAGGTGAAATACTGCAGATTAAACAAGCTAAAAGGAGGATATACCTTGATTACAGAGGAAAAAAAACAAACGATTAAATTAGTAATTGCAATAGCTATTTTAGTTTTAATTCTTATGTTAGTAGGAATTTTAATGATGAAATATGAAGTAGAAGGAGAAACCAATATGCCTTTTACTCTTTCTAAAATTGTCATTGTAGGTTCAGCAGAAGGAATTGAAAAAGAAGAAAGTGATTTAAAATGGGATTTTAGTATTTATCAAAATAATGATGTTTATTTTTATATTGATCAAAATCCAAATGTGAAAATAGATGAAGATTTGCTAATAAAATCTGTAACTATTAGTAATATTCAAATCATGAATGAGCCACAAAAAGGTACGATACAAACTTATATGCCAAACAGTGGAGCAGGAAGATTATTTTCCTATGAAGAACAATTTTTAGTAGGGGAAAGTTTAACTTATCATGGGGCAAGCCAAAGTAGTACCACTAATTTAGAAATAGGTAGTAAAGGCGGAAGTATGGTAGTCAGTTTTGTAAATGCCAACATAGGTGATTATTCTTCCGATAAAGATCAGCAAATTGTACATGATGCAACTTTACTTAAAAAAATAGAAACAACTAAAGAAGAAATACAATTTAGCATTTCCTTTGATTTTATAATTGAAACAACTAAAAATCAATATAAAGCTAATATAAAATTAGATTTACCAACAGGAAATCTAGGAGAAGAAGAAAATTCTTATTTAGAAAAAACTGATATGTCAGATATCATTTTTAAAAGAATTAACCATTAGGGACGTTCCTTTTGGCGAATTTTTAGCCACTTAGGACTACTTCTTAAAAATATAAAAGGATTTGTCTTACAAAGGAGTGTCCCTTTTGGTAAAAAAATTCGCCAAAAGGAACGTCCCTAATGGTTAATTCCTCTTGCTAAAAATCAAAAAACAGTATATAATACAAATGTGATGAAAACTTAGAAAAAAAGATTCAGCCATTGTATGGAGAATAAAATCAGCAGAAGCCTGTGAACCTTGTCAGGTCCGGAAGGAAGCAGCAATCAGCAGTTACTTCTGCGTGATATTTATTCTCCATAGAGTGACTGATCTAGAAATTGTAAAACCTAAGGAAGGAATTGGAAAATATGGCATACACTGCTTTATATCGAAAATTTAGGCCACTTCAATTTGAAGACATGGTAGGACAAGAACATATTACAAGAACAATTCGTAATCAAATTGTGGCAGGAAGAGTTGGTCATGCATATTTATTAACTGGTGGAAGAGGAACTGGAAAAACCACTACTGCGAAAATTTTAGCAAGGGCTATTAACTGTTTAAATCCACAAGATGGGGAGCCTTGTAATGAATGTGAAATTTGTAAGGCAGCACTTTCTGGTTCTTTAACAGATATTGTAGAAATGGATGCAGCATCTAACAATAGTGTAGATGATATTAGAGCCATTCGTGACGAAGTGAATTTTTTGCCAACACTTGCAAAATATAGAGTATATATTATAGATGAGGTTCACATGTTATCAACAGGGGCATTTAATGCACTTCTAAAGACCTTAGAAGAACCACCTGCTCACGTAAAATTTATTCTAGCAACAACAGAACCACAAAAATTACCTGCAACAATCCTTTCAAGATGTCAACGCTTTGATTTTAGAAAAATCTCCAATAGTGATATTAGTAAAAGATTAGAATATGTATGTAAACAAAGCAATATTGAAATTACCAAAGAAGCACTTAAACTCATTTCTATACTAGCAGAAGGTGCTATGAGAGATGCCTTAAGTATTTTGGAAAGATGTCTGCAAGAAGGAAATAACAAAATAGATGAAAACTTAGTAAAAGATTTAGTGGGAATTCCAAAACTTACCTTTATTTCACAGATTATGAAAGCTCTTGTGCAACAGGATATAGAAACTGTGTTAAAAACAATGGATCAAATAATAGAAGAAGGAAAAGACTTACAAAATCTTTTATGGGAATTAATTAAATATACAAAAGATATTTTAGTTTGGAAAACAACTCAAAACTTAGAAATCTATAATGAAGATGAGCTTAAACAAATAGAAGAAATCGCAAAACAAATTTCTAAAGAAAGATTATTGCAAATGATTTATACTTTATCAGAATTAGAAAATGATATGAAATGGTCTTCTCAAAAAACAATATTGTTTGAAGTAGCAATGATTAAACTTTGCCATGTACAGGAAAGTAAAGAAATGATGGGACTAGAAGAGATTATACAAAGAATAGATAGATTAGAAAATCAGTTAAATTCTGGTCAAGTTATAATTGCAAATGATGAAAAACAGAAGAAGGAAAATAAAAATTCTACATTAGAAAAGGATGTAAAGATAAATCCAAACATTGGAAAAGTAAAAATTGAACAAGTAAGTGATATACAAGTTCAAAAATTGGAATTTTGGCCAAAAGTGATAGATGAGCTCAAAAAACAAAGAAAAATGATGCTAGTAAGTAATTTACTTAGTACTTTTGCCACAATGATTAATGATATGACAGTAGGGATTGTATTTCAAAATGGACTAACACCATTTGTAAAAAGTATTATGGAAAAGCCTGAAAATATACAAGAATTAACAAGATTAGTATCCATAGAATGTGGAAAAGAAATGAGAATTAAATTATTAGATTATCAAGATCCTACTTTAAAGGAAAAAGCATCTAAAAAACCAGAAAAAGAGGTTCAAGAATTAGGAATTGATGTCAATGTATTTGAATAAAAAATAAAGAAAAGGAGAGAAAGAAAAATGGCAAAAAGAGGATTCCCAGGAATGGGAGGATTTGGTGGAATGAACATTAACCAATTAATGAAAGAAGCAAAAAAGATGCAGGCAGATATGGAAAAATCACAGGTGGAGCTTGCAAATAAAGAATTTGAAGCAACTACGGGTGGTGGAGCAGTTTATGTAAAAGTAACAGGAAATAAAGAACTAAAAGAAATCAAAATTCAAAAAGAAGCGGTAGACCCAGAAGATGTAGAAATGTTGCAAGATTTGATTTTAAGTTGTGTAAATGAAGCATTAAGAAAAGTAGATAGTGCTACATCACAAGAATTTGGAAAATATAATATTCCAGGACTTATGTAAGATAAAAAAAGAGGAAAAAACATGTCATCATATTATTCACCATCGATTGAAAAATTGATAGAAGCATTTGAAAAATTGCCTAGTATTGGCAGTAAAACAGCAGCTAGACTTGCTTTTCATATATTAGACGCATCAGAAGAAGAGACCAAAGAATTTGTACAAGCTATTTTAGATGCAAAACAGAACTTAAAATATTGTTCAACTTGTTATAATATTTCAGATACAGACCCATGTCCAATTTGTGCAAATCAGAATCGAGATCATTCTACTATTTGCATCGTAGAAGATGTAAGAGATGTAGTGGCAATGGAAAGAACGCATGAATTTAAGGGAGTATATCATGTTTTACATGGTAGCATTTCTCCTATGAATGGAATAGGACCTGATGAAATTAGAATAAAAGAGCTTCTTTCAAGGTTAATGAAAGGAGAAGTAAAAGAAATTATTCTTGCTACAAACCCTAGAGTAGAAGGAGAAGCAACAGCAATGTATATTTCTAAATTAGTAAAACCATTGGGAATAAAAGCAACTAGAATTGCTCATGGTATTCCTGTTGGTGGAGATCTAGAATATACAGATGAGGTAACCTTAAGTAAAGCCCTAGAAGGAAGAAGAGAAGTATAAAATTATGAATTTACTAAAGTTTCACAAATTTCTTTTGTGGAATTTTTTTTGGCAAGAAGTTTTGCATTTTCTTTCATATTCTCTAATTTTGTTTCATTTTGAAATAAAGATACCAAAATTTCATCAGGATTATCTTCTTTTCTAATCCAAATTCCCGCACCTTTTTGCTCTAAAAATTCTGCATTTTCTTCTTCTTGCCCAGGAATAGGATTAATCACAATCATAGGAAGTTCTGATGCTAATGTCTCAGTAGTAGTAAGACCGCCAGGCTTACTAACAACTAAACTTGAAATATGCATTAGTTCAGGAACTTTATCAGTAAATCCAAGAACATGAACTCGGCTACTTGCATGTTTTTCTTTTACTAAAGCCTCAAAAGCCTCTTTCATTTTTTCGTTTTTTCCAGCTACTGCTACAATTTGATAATTAGGAACTCTTTCAATAAAAGCCTTCAAAACGCTAACGGTTTTATCTTTCCCTAGTCCAAACTCTCCACCCCCGAAAAATAAAATAACTTTTTTATCAGGGTCTAAATTAAACATTTTAAAAATTTCTTTGGAATCAAAACTTTCAAAAAATCTACTAGACATCGGAATTCCAGTAACATAAATTTTATTTTTATCTACGCCATAAGAAGTTAAATCTTCTTTCATTTTATCATTAGAAACAAAGAAATAGTCTGTATTTTCGTGACCAATTAACCACTGTTTATGAATTGCAAAATCAGTCATAATAGTAGCAAGTTTACAGTCTAATTTCCCCTTTCTTTTTAAATAACTTACCATTTGACTACTAAAAGGATGCGTAGAAATAATTAAGTCCGGTTTTTTTTGCGCAATTAATTTATTTAATTTACTTGCCATCAATTGATTACTATCTTTACTGATTTTAGAAAGCAAACCTTTAGAAGAACCAGAATAAACTTTTCCCCATAATTTTGGCGCTTTTTTTGCCATTTCACGATAGGCACCAGTTGTTAATTTTTCAATCGTCTTACTAATATATTTCATACAATCTATCATCTCAGTATCAATTTCCGGATAATTTTCCACCATATACTTTTGAATTGACTTTGCAGCAGACAAGTGACCGCCACCATAAGAAGCATAAAAAATGATTACTTTTTTCATTATCTTTTCCTCCATTTTTTATTTACAATGTTATTTTATCATAAATCTGAAATAATGAAAATGGTTTTGGATTCAAAATATTTCTTTGTAAAAAAATGAATAATTTAACAAAAAATTGGACAACATAAAATTGAAAAAAGCAAGAAAAATATCTTGTAAAAAATCAAGGAATGGAGAAAGCAATGAAAAATACTTTAAAATTAAGTTTATTGTTTGTTCTTACAATCATAAGTATGCTTGCACTTTTTTATAGCTTTAGCCTATTAGGAGTAGAGGAAACCGTAAAAGCATCAGGTGGAGGCAATACTTCAGATGTACAACTTTTAGCAAGAGCAATTAATGGAGAAGCAAGAGGAGAGCCTTATGAAGGGCAAGTAGCAGTTGGAGCCGTTATTTTAAATCGTGTTAAAGATCCAAAATTCCCTAATACCATTGCAGGAGTTATCTATCAACAAGGTGCTTTTACTGCGGTAGCAGATGGACAAATCAATGTTCCCATTGATGAAGATTCCACTGTTGTAAAAGCAGCACAAGATGCCTTAAACGGATGGGATCCAACAGGAGGAGCAATTTATTATTTTAACCCAGATACTGCAACCAACAAATGGATTTGGTCAAGGCCACTGATTAAAACCATTGGAAAGCACAGGTTTTGTAAATAAGGTTTATAGGTAGAACCATAAAAACCTAAATATATGAAAAGCAAGGATGGAAAAAATGGGAAAGATAAAGAATAAATTAATAGATTGGAAAAACAGATTAAAAGATAGACACATGCTTAGTGTTATCGTTGTTCTATTTGCAATTATTATTGCAATGGGAATATGGATTTATAAAAAACAAGTAGACTATCGAAATGCATCTGAAAATCAATATAATATGGCATTTTATGAATTAGTAGATTATATTCAAAATGTGGAAACATATCTAGCTAAATCGCTTATTTCCAGCACACCAGAACATGGTGCAGAAACCTTAACAAATGTATGGAGAGAAGCAAATTTAGCACAAGTATATTTATCAAGGCTTCCAATTGATAGTGTAGAATTAGAAAAAACAGCTAAATTCTTAAATCAAGTTAGTGATTATAGTTATTCATTATCTAGAAAAAATATATATAATGAAGCCCTTACAGAAGAAGACTTAAAAAATTTAGAGGAATTGCATGGATATAGTGTAGAGTTAGAAAATACATTAAATCAATTATCAGCCGATATGAATGAAGGAAGAATTAGTTGGGGAGAGCTAACTAAAAAAGGAAGCATAGCATTTGCACAAGAAGTAAGCAATATCTCAAAAGATAGTTTTAGCAATTTGGAAGAAAACGTTCATGAATATTCTGGACTCATCTATGATGGAGCTTTTTCAGAACATATCACAAGTAGTAGCAAAAAAGGCTTAACTGGAGAGAACATCTCAGAAGAACAAGCAAAACAAATAGCTACAAAATTTATCGGACAAGATAAAGTGCAAGAAATTAATTTATCTAGTAAATCAGAAAATACAGATATAATTACCTATGATTTTAATGTAAAAGTAAATGGAGAGCAGGAGCCAAATTTAGTCATTTCTATCACAGAAAAAGGCGGACATGTTGTATTTATGAATTATAATCGAAATATAGAAGCAGAAAGTGTTTCTCAAGAAAGAGCAGATGAAATAGGAAAAGAATTCTTAGCTTCTCATGGATTTGAAAATATGAAAGAAACTTATTATTTGAAGCAAGAAGGAATAGTAACAATTAATTATGCTTATGAGCAAGATGATGTTACGGTTTATCCAGATTTAATCAAGTTGAAAATAGCTTTAGATAATGGGGAAGTCATGGGAATTGAAACATCTGGGTATTTAAATAATCATGAAAAAAGAAATATTAGTGATATAAAAATTACGAAAGAAGAAGCTAAGTCAAGTTTAAATTCAAAATTAGAAATCTTAAGTGAAAGTTTAGCAATTATTCCAACAGAATGGAAAACAGAAGTATTATGTTGGGAGTTTAAAGGAAAAATAGATGATACTGACTTTTTAGTTTACATTAATGCAGAAACAGGAAAAGAAGAAGATATTTTAGTAATTGTCAATACACCAAATGGAACATTAACACATTAAAAAATGAGGAAGACTGATGGGGAAATGTATCATCAAAAACTTGTGGAAATATTGTTACAAAAGCAATTGAAATTGCAAATAAAACAACTGAAAACTGTTAATAGAGCAAAAAAGAACAAGTAGCTTAAAAATTTAGGCTACTTGTTTATCTTACTACCTTTAAAGCCTTGGAAGTTATCTGAAGAATAGCCGGCTAAAATATTGCTATCAAAAGAATAAGTAATATTTTTTTCTTCACGGTTTCTTTTTAGACTTAAATTAATTAAAGTATCTAATAAATCAGGATAAGCTAACCCAGTGGCTTTCCATAAATGGAAAGATAAAGAACCAGGAATGGTATTAATTTCATTTACATAAACAAAGGAGGTATCTTGATCAATTAAAAAATCAATACGAGCAACACCGCTGCAACCTAGAGCTTGAAAAGTTCTAATACTAAGTTCTTGAATTTGCTCTTTTGTTTCTTTGCTAATTTCAGCAGGGAGCTTTAAAACTCCAGCATTCATAGAGCTTCCGGAAGACTTTAAGCCACCATTTTTGCCTCCACCTATTTTTTTAGAACCGGATAAATATTTATCATGAAAACTTAATATTTCCTCTGTTTTGACAGGCTCTTCACATTCAGAAGCCTTGGCATCTTCCCAATCACCAAGCACAGAGCAATTTACTTCTTTTAAATTGGTAATCGCCTTTTCAACAACTACTTTTTTTGCATAACCAAAAGCAGTTTCTAGAGCATTTTGCAATTGATCTTTATCTTGAGCAACTTCAATCCCTACACTAGAGCCTAAATTAGCAGGTTTTACAATTACCGGATAAGAAAATTCATCCTCTATTTTTGATATAATTACATCTATTCCTTTTTGATAATCTTCTAAAGAAAAACACTTACAATCTAAAACGGGGATTCCATGTTCTTTTAAAATATATTTAAAAACCACTTTATCCATTCCGAAAGCAGAAGCGGAAACATCAGATCCAACATAAGGGATATTAAACATTTTTAGATATCCTTGTAAAGTACCATCTTCTACATTTGTGCCATGTACAATTGGAAAAGCGATATCAATTGTATCATAAACCATATTTTCATATAATTTTTTATGACATCTTAATAAACAAACTTTTTGATCTACTTGTGCTAGAGTGACTTGTGTACTAGATTCTAGCAGATGCTCCATATTTTTATATTGTTTAATATCTCCTATCAAGTCTCCACAATACATTTTATTTTCTTTACTAATATAAACAGGAATAATGTCATATTTATCACGATTCATATTTTCAATTGCTTGAATTGCAGTGATAATAGAGACCTCATGCTCTACACTTTTTCCACCGAAAAATACACCAACTTTAATTTTCATTCATTTATCCATCCTTTCTTTTAACGATAATTATCAGGTAAATCATTTTCTAATAATACAGTCACATTACCATTTATGCCAAAACTTCTAATTTTTTGCATAGCTTCATTAGGACTACTTACCCTAAAAAGTCTATTTTCATCAAATTTTTTAGAACGAACCCCTTCTAATATAGAATTAGCATGTTCTCCTACCAAAAAGATATAGTCGCAGATATCAGCCATATAGACGCCTAGCTCAAAATTATATTGTTTTTCTTGATCTCCAAGCTGTACTAATCCAGGGGTTACAATAATTTTTGTTCCTTCAAATTCAGCTAAGGTATCTAGAGCAGATTTAGAACTAACAGGGTTAGAATTATAACTGTCGTCGATAATAGCAAAATGAGGGCTAGGAGTTAATAACTGCAATCGATGTTCTACCCCTTTTATTTCCTTCACTCTAGGGATTAAATTCTTAAATGGAACTCCTAAGAAATTAGCAACTGCAATGGCACCTGCAATATTTACAATATTATGTTTTCCAATTAATTTGGTATGGAAGGTATAAACCGTTCCTTCTTTATCTGCCATTTCAAACGAAAGACCTTTAGAAGAAGATACCAAATTATAAGCATTATAATCTAAAGTTTCATTTTCAATGCCATAAGAAATGGTTTTACAATTTAAATCTTTTTTTGAAGAGATATATTCATTATCATAATTTAAAAAAATAGTCCCATTATTTTCGCTTACAGCATCAGCTAACTCAAACTTTGTTTTTACGATGTTTTCCATAGATTTAAATGTTTCTAAGTGTTGGGGACCAATGGAGGTAATGACTCCCATCTTTGGTTTTACGATATCACAAATTTCTTTAATTTCTCCACAAGTATAAGCACCCATTTCACAAATAAAAATTTGATGAGTAGGTTTTAAATACTCTCGAATCGTCTTTACAACTCCCATTGGAGTATTGTAATTTTTAGGAGTTGCCAAAACTTCATATTTACTAGATAAGGTTTTTTCTAAAAAGTTTTTAACACTCGTTTTTCCATAACTACCCGTAACGCCAATAATGAGTAAGTTAGGCATCCCTTGTAAAATTTTTTTAGCCTGCCTAATATAGTTTTTCTTGATTAGCTTTTCGATAGGAGAGTTAATAAAATTGATTACTAGATAAATGAAAAACATAATGCTATTTAAAATAGCTAAAGTAATAACAAGGTTTTTGGTGCCACCTACTAGCAAAAATATAGCAAATAAAATCACTTGTGTTATAAACATTCTCATAACTCTTTTGGTAAAGTGAAATCCTATTTTTGCCTTCTTTTTTGGAAAGTTATACCAAATAGAAATTGCTAAAATGACGCTAGCAACAATTTGAGTAGCAATGTGATTAAATAACAGTAAAAGTAATGGTAATAACACTAGGAATAATTGTAGAAAAATTCTTCTTTTATTTGTATTTAACCAATGAGTATGAAATTTATAAGAATAGGAGTTTAATTGAAATATATGTATATGAAAATAAGAAAGTAGAATCAGGTTAACAGCATATTCTAATAAAATAAAGAATTTCATTGATTACCTCCAGTTAAAAACGTATGAATGATAGTATGCACATATCCGTGCTTGTTCTAAAAATGCATAATGAGAGCCATTTTTTAGACAAACCAATCCAGCGTCTGGAATTAATTTTTCCATTAGTTTAGCATCTTCAATTGGGGTAGCCTCATCATTTTCTCCCCATAATAATAAAGTAGGAACCTCAATTTTAGGTAAGAATTCCCTTACATCTTCATGAATTAATTTTACTAAAGTTTGCTTCATAATAGGACTAGCATTTCTATAATCTTCTGAACCAGAATTATTTTTTAATTTTTCTAATAAATTAGGAAATAGTATTTTCATTGGTTTGAAATTTAATATTTTTTTGCCTATTTTAAAAAGTTTAATATGTATTTTTTGCGAGAAACTATGTGGATGTACAATACCAGCACTACCCATCAAAATAATTTTATGCACTTTAAAATCTAATGGTTCTTTTCCGAGCATTTTTATGGTGATTCTGCCTCCATTAGAATGAGCAATAATATCGAATTGTTTTAAACCTAAGGCGTGAATGAAGGAGATCACAAAATGCACATAATCATCTAAGCTAAAACTTTTTTTTGGCTCTTGAGATTCTCCACATCCTGGCATATCTAAGCAATATACAGTTGTATAAGTAGAAAGAGACTGGATTAAAGGCATATAGGTTTGAATAGTAGTTCCCCAACCTGGAAGGATTAGCACATTTTTTTCTCCATTTCCTTGTTTGATATAATGAATTTGTAAATTATCGACTTGTATTTTAATAAGTACCACGTCCTATCTTCATTTGGTATTTTACTATGATATTATACTGAAAAGTTAGAATATATTCAAGTTTTTTGGAAAATTCCTAGAAGGTTTTTTAGAAAATGAAGTAACAATTCGAATGGAAGTGAAAAAATATTTTAAGAGTGAAATATTAAATTTATGTTACAGGAATATTACAAATATATGACAAAGAAAAAAGAAGGAAAAGAAATGTTGATAAAATCATGGCTTGAAAGCTAGTGAACAAGCTAATTTTGAGGAATTAAAATGTAAAAATCTTGCTTCTAAATTGAAGAAAAGCAAGATTTTTTCTTGTGTGAGGTAAGAAAAAATCTCTGATTTACAGGAAAGAAGAAAAATGGTACACTAAAAGGTGAATAAAAAAGTACGATATGGGAAAAATCATTCAGAAGAAAAAAGATGAAGGAGGAAGTAGGATGCAAAAGAAAAGATGTGTAAGTAAAACAGGAAGAATGAAAGATTTAAAAGAAGCAGGAATCACGCTAGTTGCCTTAGTAGTGACCCTAGTGGTACTTTTGATTTTAGCAGCAATTACGATTAATTTTCTTGTAGGGGATAATGGAATCTTTAGAACAGCAAAAGACGCAGAAAAAGAGATGGAAATAGCGGAATGGCAAGAAAGACTAGAACTTGCTAAGTTACCAGTGTATACAAAAAATGAAGGAAAATTTGATATGGACGATTACCTAGATCAAATCGTGC
>CALYAE010000035.1 GCA_944393435.1 uncultured Clostridia bacterium | reverse complement strand
TCACTTCTTGTGATGAACTAGCATTCTTTGGAATTGTAACTTCTATTTGAAAATACACTAGATAAGTAAGTGCTAAAATAATAACAATTAGAATACTAATAATAACACCAATACAATAATTTTTAATTCTTCTTCTCTTTTCTCTTTTTATGTATTCTTCCATTCCTATCTCCTTTTTGCTTAATAACTGTTATTATTTTTCCCAATTTTGCTTATTTTAAACATTTCATTCATACATTTCTAGAATCATAAAATTTTAAAATGTATAAAAAAAATATAATGATTCAAACAAAGTGTAAGAATCATTATATTTTTTATAAAATTACTTTATTTTAGGATACTTTTTATCCCTTTTTCATTTCTTCATATCTTTTTACTTTTTGTGTAGTTGTTTTAGCAAGAGGCTCTTGTGTTACTACAATTTCCTTGATATGTTTTACATCTGGTAAAGTTTGATTTACCTCTTTTACCTTTTTCCAAATAATTTCTTTAATTTCTTCTTGTGTTTTTTCTCCATAAAGATTTTGAATATTTTCCTTATCATAAACAATTTTCGCACATAAGGTGGTATCCATAGAACTTTTATCTCTTGCATATACCATACTTTCTTCTATTTCTGGTACTTGGTTTAATAGGATTTCTAGTTCTTGTGGATAAATATTTTTACCATTTTTAAGTACAATTACGTCATTTTTTCTTCCAGAAATATATAAAAATCCTTTTTTATCTAAATAGCCATAGTCTCCTGTACAAAACCACCCATCTTTAAATGCCTTTTTGTTTGCTTCTTCGTTTTGATAATAGCCTAACATTACACTTGGTCCTTTTACTAAAATTTCTCCAATTCCATCTTCATCTGGGTTATCAATTTTCACTTCTAAATTATATAAAGGAAGTCCTATTGAACCTGGTCTTTTTTCTTTATCTGTTTCGCAAGATACTACTGGTGATGTTTCTGTTAGCCCATATCCTTGCACTAATTGTACTCCGAAATCATTAAATCCTTGGATAATTTTTTTATCTAAAGGAGCAGCTCCCACAAAAACAACTCTTAATTTTCCACCAAATTGATCTAAAATTGGTTTAAATGCCTTCCTTCTTAAATCAACTTTAACTTTGGATAATCCTTTGGTAATTCCCACCATTGTTTTCATAAGTGGCTTTTTTCCTTTTTCTTCAATACTTTTCCATACTTTTTTATGAATATTTTCTAACACTAATGGTACTGATACAAATACAGTAATATGATATTCATTCATATTTTTTTGGATATATTTTAATCCATCACAAAAGGCTACTGTTACACCAAAATAAATACCATATAAAAAGGTAATTGTACATTCAAATGTGTGATGAATTGGTAAGAATGAAAGTAATGTATCATCTGTTGACATGTGTACATAACTTGCAATTGCTTGAATATTGGAGCATATATTTTTTTGAGACAACATAACTCCTTTTGAAATACTAGTAGTTCCTGAAGTATATAAAATAATAGACATTTCTTCTGGATTTATTTGAATTTCTTCATATTTTTGATTTCCATTTGTTCTTAATTTTTTTCCTTGTTCTAGCATAGCTTTGTAGGATAATACTTCTTGCTCATTTGTTTTTTCCATACAAATAATGTAGTTTAAGTTACTTTTTCCTTCTTTTTTCGTTTTTAAAATAGCTCTCAAGTATTTTTCCTCACAAACAATAGCATCTGCACCACTTCTGATAATTAAAGATTCTATTTCATTATCAGGTAATGCCTTATCTAATGGTACAACAATCATGCCTGCTGTTGTAACTGCTAAATAAGTAGTACACCATTCATAGCGGTTATTTCCAATTAAGGCAACTTTTTTACCTTCTAACCCCATAGTAAGTAAACTTGTAGCTAATCCTTCCACATCTTTTTTAAATTCAGAATAAGTTTTATTCACATATTCCGGTTCTTCTTTGCCTACTCTTATTTTGTATTTGTAAGCAATTTGGTCTGGATATTTGCTTGCAGTTCTTCCAAGCAATTCTCTAAAGTCACGAATTTTTTCGGCTTCATACACAATTCTACTTTTCATTTTCCTCTTCTTTCTTCATTTAGTATCCTGTTTTATTACATGATACCTCATGATTTAATAATTTTCTTCTATATTTTACAATAAAAGGAATTTTTTATCAAGTTTTTTGTTGATTTTTGTATTATGCTAGTATATAATGCACATAGTAGTACAAAAGATAAAATAAAGTTAAAAATCACAATTCTGTCAAAAGAGGTAATGATTATGGAAAAACAATTTTATTCTTTAACTGATCCACAAAAATCAATTTGGTATACAGAAAAATATTTTCAAGGAACCAATATGAATAATATTTGTGGAACCATGACAATCAAAGTCCCAGTTGATTTTGAAAAATTGATTGTAGCAATTAAACAATTTGTAAAACAAAATGATGGCTGTCGTATAATGTTTTCTAGGCAAACAGATCAAAAGCAATATGTTGCGCCATTCGAGGATTTTGAAATAGAAGTATTAGATGTAAAAAATAATGAAGAAGTCATGACCCTTGCAAATCAAATTGTAAGTAAGCCATTTACTCTTTATGACTCTTACTTGTTTCGTTTTGTCCTCTATCGTTTTGCTGATAATCATGGTGGATTTGTAATTAATATGCACCATTTGATTTCTGACTCCTGGACTTTAGGAATCTTGGTAAATGAGATTGTTTCTAACTATGCTTCTTTATTAAAAGAAGAACCTATTACCTTAAAAAATTCTGGCGATTATTCTTATTTGAATTATATTGCTTCAGAAGAAGAATATAAAAAAAGTACGAAATATGAAAAAGATAGACAATACTGGGCGCAAAAATTTGAAACTATCCCTGAGATTGCTTCTATTCCTATTTTGAGCTCTAAAACTGTCTCAAATGAAAAAGTTTCTGATTCTATGAAAGAAAATCTAGAAAATTTACAAGCAAATCGAGAGGAACTTGCTATTTCTAGTTCCTTATTAGAAGAAATAAAAGATTTTTGTGCTTCTTACAAAGTTTCTTTATTTAATTTTCTAACTGCTATTTACGCAATTTATGTAGGACGAGTATCTAACTTAGAAGACTTTTGTTTTGGTACTCCTATTTTAAATCGCTCTAATTATAAAGAAAAGGCTACCGTTGGTATGTTTATTAACATTTTGCCTCTTCGTATTTCTCTTGAAGAAGGACTTACTTTCTCTGAATTTTTATCTTCTATTGCCACAAATTCTATGGCTTTATTAAGACACCAAAAATATTCCTACCAAACTATTTTACAAGATTTAAGAAAAAAAGACCATAGCTTATCAAGTCTATATAAGATTATGATATCTTATCAAATTACTAAAATGAATGAGAAACAAGATAGTATTCCTCATGAAAGTACTTGGTTTTTTAACCATACCATAGCTGATGATATTGATATTCATATTTTTGATTTAAATGATGCAAATCAATTAAATATTGCCTATGATTATAAAATGAATAAATATACTGCTCAAGATATGCAAAAAATTCATAAGCGTATTGAATATATTATTTCTCAAGTAATAAAAAAGGAAAACTTATTAGTTTCCCAAATAGAAATCGTTACTCCTGAGGAAAAAAGACAGCTACTTTATGATTTTAACCAAACAAGTTTCCCTTATCCAGAAGAAAAAACAATCGCTGAACTTTTTGAAGAGCAAGTAGTTCTTACTCCTACTAAAACTGCTATTGTTTTTGAGGATGAATCTCTTACTTATCAACAGTTAAATGAAAAAGCAAATCAGCTTGCTTATTTCTTAAGAAAAAATGGGGTTACTAATAATTCCATTGTTGGTATTATGGTAGGTCGCTCATTAGAAATGTTAGTAGGAATTTTAGCAGTGTTAAAATCTGGAGGTGCTTATATTCCAATTGACCCAGACTATCCAGCAGATAGAATTTCTTATGTACTAGAAAACAGTCATTGTATGATGGTATTAACAAAAAAAGAATTGTTCGAAAAAATTAAAATTGACTGTCAAATTGTAGATATTCGTTTAGATAACGAAGAGATTGCAAAGTTACCTAAGAATAATTTGCCTAAAATTTCCAAACCAGATGATTTATCTTATTTAATCTATACTTCTGGTTCTACTGGAATGCCAAAAGGAGTTATGCTAACTCAAAAGGCATTAACAAATCTTGCATACTATTGTAATGATTACATTCCTTATCTAAAAAATAGAGAGGACAAAACCATTGTATCTGTTACAACGGTTAGTTTCGATATCTTCATTTTTGAAACTCTTATTTCTTTGCAACGAGGATTAAAATTAGTAATTGCAAATCATAAGGAACAAACTATTCCTTATTCTTTAGATGCTTTAATAGAAAAACATCATATTCAGATTATTCAAACTACACCATCTAGAATGCAATTATTTTACAATAGCTTAGAGGATATGCCACATTTAGCTAATTTAACAGATATTGTTTTAGCTGGAGAGCCACTTCCAATTACACTAAAAAATAATCTTTTTAATTTAACACATGGAAAAATTTATAATGGTTATGGCCCTAGTGAAACCACGGTATTTTCTACTTTAACAGATGTAACTTATGAAAAAACAATTACGATTGGAAAGCCTTTATATAACACCCAAATTTATATTTTAGATAAATATTTAACACCATGTCCTATTGGAGTTGCTGGTGAAATTTATATTGCTGGTAGTGGTGTTCGGACATGGCTATATGGGAAGACCAGATTTAACTAAAAAAAGTTTTATTGCTAACCCTTTTATTCCTAATACCATTATGTATAAAACTGGTGATTTAGGAGCATTCTTGCCAGATGGTAATATTCTTTGTTTAGGTAGAACTGACCATCAAGTAAAAATCAGAGGGCTTCGTATTGAATTAGAAGAAATTGAAAAACAGATGCTTACACATACACAACTTACCAATTGTTGTGTCCTAAAAAAAGTATCTGATGAAGGTCATGAATTTTTATGTGCTTATTATACTGCCAAAGGAGACTTAGCTATCTCTGAATTAAAACAAATTTTACAAAATAAATTGCCAAATTATATGATACCACAATATTTCATAAGGCTAGAACAAATGCCTTATACACCTAATGGTAAAATTGATAAAAAAGCTCTTCCAGAACCTAATTTTTCAGGAGATATTGCTAAAAAGTCCATAATTCCACCTAGAAATCAAATAGATCAGAGTTTGCTTTCTATTTTACAAGAACTTTTAAAAATTAAGACCATTAGTATTACAGATTCTTTTTATGATTTAGGAGGCGACTCATTATCTGCCATCCATTTGTGTTCTATCTTGTATCACGAAATGAAAGTTCAGCTTTCTGTAAAAGATATTTTGGCACATCCTGTGATTATGGAATTATCAGATTTTATTAGTAAACAAGTAGAAGATACTACTTCTCATATACAACCCGTGGAAAAAAGAGAGTTTTATCCTACATCATCAGCACAAAAAAGAGTTTATTATGCCTCTGAAATGCAAGAAAACTCTATCCTTTACAATGTTGCTGGAGGTCTACTTTTAAAACAAGTACCTGATATTGACAAATTAGAAAAATGTTTTAATGAACTTATACAAAGACATTGTGCTTTTCGAACTTATTTTTCTATTGAAGACGCTCAATTAGTACAAAAAGTAATTCAAAATTTTGACTTTAAATTACCAGTAGAGCATATATCTAAAAAAGATATTACAAATGTAGTAGATGCATTTATTCAACCATTCGACTTACACAAAATGCCTCTATTTCGCATAAAACTCTTTATTATTGATGAAAAAGAATCTTTATTATTAATTGATATGCATCATAGTATTTGTGATGGTACCTCTATCTCTATTTTATTAGAGGAACTTGCTAAATTATATAATGATGAGGCTTTAGTAAACAATGACATTGATTATGTAGATTATGCTGTATGGGAAAATGAACAAATAAAAAGTGGAGCTTATGAAGAATCTCAAAAATATTGGTTAGAGCAATTCCAAAAAGAGGCCCCTGTATTAGACATGCCTTCTACTTTATCAAGACCTTCAGCCCCTTCTTTTGTTGGTGATTCTCATCATGCTCTTTTAGATAAAAAACTATCAGAAGAAGTTATGAAAGTTTCAAAAGAACAAAACATTACTCCATATATGTTATTACTTGCTACTTATTTCTTCTTATTATATAAATATACCGGTCAGGAAGATATTGTAGTTGGTACTCCTATTATGAATAGAGAATTACCTGAACTTTCTAATGTTTTAGGAATGTTTGTAAATAATCTAGCCTTACGTAGTAAATTAGATTCTAAAATCACTGTTAGTGACTATCTAACTACTATCAAAAATTTATGTTTGGAAAGTTTTAAACATCAAGCCTACCCTTTTGATGAACTTGTTAAAAAATTAAAATTAAAAAGAGATCCTAGTAGAAATATGCTTTTTGATACCATGTTTATTTATCAAAGTAATGGCTATCAACCTATCTCATTAAATGGTATCCAATCTTCGTACTATATTCCAAGTTCTAATATTTCTAAATTTGATTTGTCTTTAGAAGTTATCCCTAAAGATAGTCATTTTGAACTACGTTTTGAATACCGTTCTGATTTATTTACAAAAGAATACATAGAAAAACTTGCAAAACACTATCAAAATTTGGTAACTAGTTTGGTAAAAAATTTGGAACAGCCAATTTCTAAACTTTCTATGTTATCAAAAGAAGAAGAAAATAAAATTTTATATGAATTTAATAATACCTATTTACCTTATAATAAAGAGACTCCTTTACTTAGTCTATTTGAAAAACAGGTAGAAAATAATCCGGATAAAACAGCAATTATTTGTGAGGATACTAAAATAAGTTATAAACAATTAAATGAAAAAGTAAATCAACTTGCTCATTTATTAAAAAATCAATATGCACTTCAAAAAAATCAGGTAGTTGGAATTTTGCTTAATCGTAGTATCAATACACTTGTTAGCATGTTAGCTGTTTTAAAAGTAGGAGCAGCCTATCTGTTAATTGATGAAGCTCTTCCTTTTGATCGTATCTTATATATGTTAGAAAATAGTCATTCTCCATTATTAATTACTACTTCCAATATGAAAAATATTGATTTTCCAAATAAATTGATGCTAGATCAAGTGGATTTAAAGCTATTTGCAAAAGATAATCTTAATATTGTGTGTTCTAATCAAAATGCTTTTTGTGTGATTTATACTTCTGGTTCTACTGGTACTCCAAAAGGCGTACTCTTAAAAAGAATTGGTGTATTAAATTTATTATTAAATTATCAAAAAGTTCTACATATTGATGATTGTGAAAACTTCTTAAGCATGAGTGCAGTTTCTTTTGACATGTTTATTGTAGAAAACTTTATGTCCCTTCTTTCAGGAAAAACAGTCATTTTATGTAATGAAGAACAACAAAAAATACCGGTTTATACACTACAATTAATTGAAAAATATAAAGTAAACTTTTTATTAACAACCCCTTCTAGAATCAACTTGTTGTTAGATAGTGTAACAAATGCTTCTACTCTAGCAAGTCTCAAAATTATTCAGTTGGGAGGAGAAGTATTTTCTCCTGAACTTTATGAAAAATTAAAAACCTATACCAATGCCAATATTTTCAATGGTTATGGTCCAAGTGAAGCGACAGCATGTTGCTCTAGCAAATTGGTAAATTCTACTGCCATTACAATTGGAAAACCATTTTACAACACACAATTAGTAATTTGTGATAAAGATTTAAACTTATGTCCTATCGGTATTCCAGGAGAGCTTTGTATTGGTGGTGATGGTGTAGGTGCTGGCTATATTTATCGTGATGATTTGACAAAACAATCCTTTGTGCCATCTCCTTATGGAGAAGGTGTATTATATAAAACTGGAGATATTGCTCGTTATCTAGAAAATGGCGAAATTGAATATATTGGTAGAAGAGATTTCCAAATTAAAATTAGAGGTCTTCGTATAGAACTTTCTGAGATTGAGAAACAATTATTAAAACTTCCAGATATCACCAATGTAGCTGCTATTTATCATGCAGAATCTCCTAGTTATATTGCTGCATTTTATACCGCTTCTACTAGCAAGGATACAAAGGAAATTAGACAGGAATTATCAAAAGTTTTACCATTATATATGGTTCCAAAATACTTGATACAACTTTCTTCTTTGCCAATTACACCAAATGGAAAAATTGATAAAAAAGAATTAAACAATTATGATATTGTTGGTAATGAAAATAAATCAAATTATGTAGCTCCACAAACCGAAAAACAAGAGCTTTTCTGTAAAATATGGAGTCAGTTATTAAATTGTAAAATTGGTATTGATGATAATATCTTTGAAAATGGAGCCGATTCTTTACTTGCTATTAAATTTAAAACAGAGTTATTAGCTTATCAAATTGATATTCCTTATGCTAATTTGTTTAAATATCCTACTGTAAGAGAACTTGAAGAAAATAGCTCCGATAGCAGCAAGCAAGAAAATCATTTTGATTATACGGATATTAATCAAGTTTTAGAAAAAAATGTGGTAAAAAATATTCATCGCAGTTCTATTAAACATGATACACAAAACAATATTTTATTGTTAGGTGCTAATGGCTTTGTAGGAATTCATATTTTAGATTCCTTCTTAAAAAATGATAGTGGAAAGGTATATTGTATTATTCGTAGAAAAGAAGAAGAAAATGCTTATGAACGTTTTGTTCATATACTTCACTTCTATTTTGGAAATCGCTTAGATGAATACTTAGGTAATAGAATTATTTTAATGGAGGGAAATATTTTAGCTAAAAAACTAGGTTTATCAGATTTACAATTTGATACTATGATACAGGATATTTCTACCGTTATTAATGCTGCTGCTATTGTAAAACACTATGGAGATGAAAAAAGTTTTCAGGAAATTAATGTGGATTTAACACAAAGAATTGTGGACATTTGTAAATATTATCAAAAAAGATTTTTACATATTTCCTCTACTAGCGTTTCTGGAAATGATTTTGAAACAGATAATAATCAGTCCATTACTTTTTCTGAAAGTAATTTATATATCGGACAAAATTTAGATAATGTGTATATTCATAGTAAATTTGAGGCTGAAAAACTCATCTTGCAACAAGTTTCCAATGGATTGCAAGCACAAATATTGCGTTTAGGTAATATGACAAGTCGTTTTGCTGATGGTAAATTTCAAATTAATCCAGAAGCGAATGCCTTTGTAAATCGAATTAGAACTTTTGCTAAATTAAAAATGATACCAGAAAATCTTTTTGATATATCATTAGAATTTACTCCTGTGGATTTATGTGCTGATGCTATTATTACTATTTTACAGAACAATTTACCTGACCTTACTGTATTTCATTTATATAATGATCAAGTACTTCCAATGAAGAAGCTAATTGAAGTATTAAAACAGCATGATATTTCTATTGAAAAAGTAAGCAAAGAAGATTTTGAAAAACAAGTTCAAAAAATATTAGAGGATAATACTCAAAAAGAAATACTTTCTGGAATTGTCACTGATATGGGAAATAACAATAACCTTGATTATACTAGCCATATTTCTACTACTTGTGAATTTACCAAATTTTTCTTAAGATTAAATGGATTTCATTGGAAGTCTATTGATGATTGTTATTTGCAAAAATATGTTACCTATTTAAAACAAATTGATTTTATTTAAAGGGGGCTTTAAAAAATGGAAAATCTATCTTCCTTAATTGCTATGATAGTATCCGAAATTCTAATTGTAATTACATTTTTCTTGATACTATGGAAACAAAAAAAGAAAACACAATTAAAAAATGCTATGTTATTTTTACTTGCTTCTATGTTTATCTGGACCCTTGGATCAGTTCTTCAAATTTGTTTACAAAATACATCTATCCCTCCTGTATCATTTGAAAAACTCGCTGGAATTGGTGTTGTTTTTTCTCCTGTTGCTTTTTTAGCACTTGGAGTGATTTTTGCTAGGAATAAAATAGAACTTAGATGGTATCATTCTCTCCTACTTGTAATTCCTATCCTAACATTAATTATTTTATTTACTAATGAAAGACACCATTTATTCTTTCAAAAATATTCTTACAACATTAATGAAATGATTTATGGAGATTATTTTATGATCCATTCTGTTTATACCTATGCTTTATTTGGAATAGGGTTATTATACTTTTTAAGATATTCTATTAAGAATTCAGGTTTCTTTTCCAAACAATCTATCTTAATTATATTAGGAACCTGCATTCCTTTAATACTAAATATTTTAGGAACGGCAAACATTATTCCTATCACCACTTATATTACACCTATCTCCTTTTCTTTTATGGTACTTTTTTATACCTTTGCTATTTTTAAATTTAATTTTGGCAAAATTGCACCTATTCCATTACAAAGAATCTTAGATAGGATTTCAGATGGTTATATTGTAATTGATGATAGTAATATTGTAACTGACTTCAATACCACTTTTTTAACTATGTTTCATTCTAATAGTACGCAAATAAGAAATACTAATATTTTTGATTGGATAAAATTACATGATGATTTTCCAATTGATAGTGCTTTATTGAAAGATTGTATGGAAAAAACACATAACTCTGATATTACTTTACATTTTGAAAAAAAGTTAAAACGAGAAGAAAGATATTTTAATGTAGAAATTAATAGTATCAGAAATAAAAAGAACTTTTTAGGAACCTTAATTTTATTTAAAGATACTACACAGCATATAGTAGATATGCAAACTATTCAAAATAATCAGAATATGTTAATGGAAAGAGAACGTTTAGCTTCCTTAGGACAATTAATTGGAGGTATTGCACATAACTTAAAGACCCCCATTATGTCAATTGCAGGAGCTGCTGAAGGTTTATCTGATTTAGTAAAAGAATACGAGGCATCTGTTGGAGATCCAGAAGTAACAATAGAAGACCATCATGCCATTGCTAAAGATATGAAAGATTGGATTGAAAAAATAAGATCTTATACAGAATATATGTCAGACATTATTACAGCAGTAAAAGGTCAAGCTGTTACTCTATCAGAAGAGCAAGCAGTGAGCTTTACTTTAGATGAGCTTGTAAAACGTGTTAATATCTTAATGAGACATGAACTAAAAAATGCTTTAATTGATTTAAATATTGCTATGAAAACAGATGAACATACTGTTTTAAAAGGAAATATTAATAGTTTAGTGCAAGTAATTAATAACATGATATCTAATGCCATTCAAGCATATCAGGGAAAACCAAATAACAAAATCAATCTTATTATTTCAGAAGAGACAAACCAAATTGTGATTTCAGTACAAGATTTTGCAGATGGTCTATCTGAAGAAGTACAAGATAAATTATTTAAAGAAATGATTACAACAAAAGGAAAAAATGGTACAGGACTTGGATTATTTATGTCTTATTCTACCATTCGTGCTAATTTTAATGGAAATATTACTTTTGTTACTCAAAAAGGAAAAGGTACTACTTTCCATATTCATTTACCAAAATAATGGGACATAATAGTTTTTATTTACTGTGGTAAAGCTGTTCAATAGGACAATATATGATATAATGTGACTACTATACAAAAGATAACAATAAAATAGGGTAAGAGGTGTTATCTATGAGAAAAAATATGCAAAGCGTAAATAGTACAGGTTATAAAATTATCGCTGTCGATGATGAAGAAGGAATTGTAGATTCTTTATCCATCTTCCTAAAAAGATCTGGTTATGATTTTACAGGTGTAACAGATCCTATGGAGGCAATTGAAAAATGTAGAACAGAACATTTTGATTTAATGATTCTTGACTTTATTATGACGCCAATTCATGGAGATAAAGTAGTAGAAGAAATCCGTAAATTTGATAAAGAATTATATATTTTATTACTAACAGGCCATAAAGATTTGGCTCCACCTTTAGAGACCATTCGTAAATTAGATATTCAAGGTTACTGTGAAAAAAGCGATAAATTTGATCAATTGCTATTATTAATTGAGTCTGGAATTAAATCTATTAGTCAAATGAATGAAATTAAGAGAATTAATGAGGAACTTGCAGATACTTATGAAAAATTAGAAAAGGCATATTTAGATAGTATTCAAACACTTCGCTATACAGTAGAAGCAAAAGATCCTTATACCAGAGGTCATTCTGATAGAGTATCTCGTTATTCTGTTTTGATTGGAAAATATTTAGGGCTATCTGATACTGATTTAAGGACATTGGAAGTTGGCGGATTATTCCATGATATTGGAAAAATCGGAATTCCAGATAGTATTTTGTTAAAAGAAACTAAACTTACAGATGAGGAATACTCTGAAATTAAGAATCACCCAGCAATTGGTGCACATATTTTATGTAATGCAACTATTTTTCAAGATATTATTCCTATTGTAAAACATCACCATGAAAGATTTGATGGAAAAGGCTATCCTGGTAAATTAAAAGGAGAAGAAATTCCTTATTTAGCTCGTATTGCAGCTGTTGCAGATACTTTTGATGCTATGACTTCTAGAAGAACTTATCGTGCACCATTACCTCTAGAAACAGTAAAAGAAGAAATTGCAGATTGTTCTGGAACTCAATTTGATCCACAAATTGCAAAAACATTTTTAGATATTTTAGAAAATCATTATGATGAAATTCAAAAAATTCAAGAAGACTTTCCTGCTTAAAAATAAAATAAAAACGGTGTCTTTTATTCTAAGACACCGTCTTTATTTTATACATCTTTCATGGACAATTGTACTTTTTGCCTATCTAAATCAATTCCGATTACTTTAACCTTAACAATATCTCCTACCGAAACAATATCTGACGGATTTTTAACAAAGTTTTGGCTTAACTCTGAAATATGCACTAACCCATCATGTTTTACTCCAATATCTACAAATGCCCCAAAATCTGTTACATTTCGAACAGTCCCTGTTAAAATCATTCCTTCTTTTAAATCTTCAAATTTTAGTACATCTGCTCTTAAAATTTGTTTTGGCATTTCGTCTCTTGGATCTCTTCCTGGTTTTGAAAGTTCTTTTATAATATCTTTTAATGTCATTTCCCCAACATCTAATTCTTTAGCTGTTTCAGGAATTTTAAGTTCTGCTAATTTTGCTTTCATTTCTTTTAATTTTGCTTTATCCAATAATTCTTCTTTTTGATATCCTATTTTTTGTAATAAGTTTTCTGTAATTTGGTAGCTTTCTGGGTGAACCGCTGTAATTTCTAATGGATTTTTTCCATCCGGTATACGAATAAATCCAGCACATTGTTCATAGGTAGCTTTTCCTAATTTTGCTACTTTTAAAAGCTCTTTTCTTTCTGTTAATTTTCCATTTTCATCTCTATATTTTACAATATTATTTGCAATAGTTTTATTAATACCTGCTACATAAGATAAAAGAGATGGTGTGGCAGTATTTACATCCACGCCAACTTCGTTCACGGCATCTTCTACAACACCTGTTAAACTTTGTGTTAATTTTGTTTGATTTACATCATGTTGATATTGCCCAACTCCAATTGCTTTTGGATCTATTTTTACAAGTTCAGCTAAAGGATCTTGCAGCCTTCTTGCAATTGAAATAGCTCCTCTTAAAGATACATTAATATCTGGATATTCTTCGGTTGCAAGTTTTGATGCAGAATATACAGAAGCACCCGCTTCACTTACAATTGCATAATGTAACTCTTGATCCATTTCGTTTATCATTTCTGATACAAAACTCTCTGATTCACGTGAGGCAGTACCATTACCAATAGCAATAATTCCTACTTGATATTTTGAAATTAGTGCTTTTAATTCTTTTTTGGCACCTTCTATATCATTTTGTGGCTGTGTTGGATATACAGTAGTTGTTGCAAGTAATTTTCCTGTTTCATCAATGACCGCAATCTTACAACCTGTTCTATAAGCTGGATCAAATCCCATTACCGTATAACCTTTTAGAGGCGCTGCTAGAAGTAAGGCTTTTGCATTTTTTCCAAATACTTTAATTGCCTGATTCTCTGCTTTTTCTGTTAAATCGGAGCGAATTTCTCTATCAATAGAAGGTTCTATTAGGCGTTTCCAACTATCTTCAATAGTAGCTTGTAGCATAGCCGTAAATTGTGTATTCCCTTTAATCATATCACTTGCTATAAAGTTTAATATTTTCTCTTCTGGTTTTTCTAATTTTACTTTTAAATATTCCTCTTTTTCTCCACGATTAATTGCTAAAATACGATGACTTGGTAAATGATTGACCTTTTCACTAAAGTCATAATACATTTGATAAGCTGTTTTTTCTTCTGGCTTAGTCGCTTTAGTAGATACAATACCTTCTTTATAACAAATTCTTTTAATTTGCTTACGATATTTTGGATCATCTGAAATATTTTCTGCAATAATATCTAAAGCACCAGCAATAGCATCTTCTACATTTGCAACTACCTTGTCTTTATTTTTCTTATCTTCCTCTGATAATTTTTCTATATTAATATATTGTTTTGCAATTTCTTCAATTGGTATCGTCTCAGTTTGTTCTAATATAATATTTGCTAAAGGCTCTAACCCTTTTGCCTTTGCCACAGTTGCTCTTGTTTTCTTTTTTTGTTTATATGGTCTATAAATATCTTCTACCTCTGCTAAAGTGAGAGCATTCTCTAAAGAAATTATCATTTCCTCAGTTAGTTTGCCTTGAGCATCAATTGCATTTTTCACCTCTTGTTTTCTTTCTTCTAGATTACGAAGATAAGTAAGCCTTTCTCCTAATTCTCTTAAAGTTTCATCTGAAAGACCTCCTGTTACTTCTTTTCTGTAACGAGCAATAAAAGGAATGGTATTTCCTTCATCTATTAATGCAATGGTTTTTTGTACTTGTGTTTCTTTAATATTTAATTCTTCAGCAATTCTATTGACAATTTTATCATGTATTTCCATTTTGTTTTACCTCTTTCTTATTAGATATTTATAGACCATCTTTTCTTTCGTCATAACTCTACTTATCGTTTATATTTTCACGATTTTCTATTTTTTAACTCTTCCATTTCTTGTTTTGTTAGTTCTACTTGGTATTTCAATTATACGTATTTCGAATTTGTCTGTCAAGATTAGCTTAAATGATTCTGTGAATAAAATTTGTTTTTTGATTCATAAATAATCCTTTCTTTACTAGTTTAAGAAAAAATAATATTATACTAGTAAATGATCTAATTTTTTTCTCGTTTTTGGTATTTTGTTTTGAGTTAAAATAAAAGATTAAAAACATTTGATAAAAAATAAAATAGAGTTATATATACTGATTATGTATAACTCTATTAAAATACATTTTTTTCCATTTGTCAAGATTTTTTCATCGCCAAAATTCGACACTATTTACTCAATTCCTAAATATTCATTATAAGTTACTTCTCTATCTACTATTTTATCTGCCTTCAAATCAATAATTCTGTTTGCAACTGTTTGCATTAATTGGTGGTCATGCGAAGTAAATAGGATATTGCCTTTAAACTTTGTCATGCCTTCATTTAAGGCAGTAATACTTTCCATATCTAGATGGTTGGTTGGTTCATCCATAATTAAAAAATTGGCACCTGAAAGCATCATTTTAGAAAGAACACATCTTACTTTTTCTCCTCCTGATAATACATTTACCTTTTTAAGAGCTTCCTCCCCAGAAAATAACATTCTTCCTAAAAAACTTCTAATATAAGTTTCATCTGGATCTTTAGAATACTGTCTTAGCCAATCTGTAATAGATAAATCTGATTGGAATAAATAATTGTTATCTTTAGGAAAATAAGTATTTGTAATGGTTGTACCCCATACAAGCTCTCCTTCATCTGGCTCCAACTCTCCTGCAATAATTTGAAATAGAATCGTTTTTGCATTTTCATTATCTGCCAAAAATGCAATTTTATCCCCTGTTTTTACAGTAAAAGATACATGATCTAACACTTTTTCTCCATTGATTGTTTTAGAAATATTTTTTACATGTAAAATTTCTTTTCCTGGTTCTCTATCTGGCTTAAAATCTATGTATGGATATTTTCTATTGGATGGTTTAATTTCTTCTAACTCAATTTTTTCTAAAGATTTTTTTCGTGAGGTTGCTTGTTTTGATTTAGAAGCATTTGCACTAAATCTTGCGATAAATTCTTGTAGTTCTTTGATTTTTTCTTCTTTTTTCTTATTAGATTCTTTCATTTGTTTTAAAGCAAGCTGACTAGATTCATACCAAAAATCATAATTTCCTGGATAAATCTTAATTTTTCCAAAATCAACATCGGCAATATGAGTACACACTTTATTTAAGAAATATCTGTCATGTGATACTACAATCACAGTATTTTCAAAGTTAATTAAAAACTCTTCTAGCCAATTAATACTTTTTAAGTCTAAGTCATTGGTAGGCTCGTCCAATAATAAAATATCAGGGTTACCAAACAAGGCCTGTGCTAAAAGTACTTTTACTTTATCTTTTGCTTCTAAAGAGCTCATAAACTCATAATGTTTTTCTGGCTCAATCCCTAAATCATTTAAAAGAACAGCACCATCTGCCTCTGCATTCCAACCATTTAATTCACTAAACTTTTCCTCTAGTTTTGCAGCCTTCATTCCATCTTCTTCTGAAAAATCTGGTTTACTATAAATTGCCTCTTTTTCCTTCATGATTTGGTATAACTGAGTATTTCCCATAATAACTGTATCCATAACCGTATATTCTTCAAAAGCAAAGTGATCTTGTTTTAAAACAGAAATTCTTTCTAACTTCTCTTTAGAAACTTCTCCTTTACTTGGCTCAATTTCTCCTGATAATACTTTTAAAAAAGTAGATTTTCCTGCTCCATTTGCTCCAATAATTCCATAGCAACAACCTTTATTAAATTTAATGTTTACATCTTCAAATAATGTTCTTTTTCCAAATCGAACAGTGACTCCTGTTACAGTAAGCATTTTATTTTCCTCCTAGATTATTTTTCATATTTTAAGCCCTTTTATTATACCATAATTTTAAAAAAAGTAAATCTTAGGCCACCTTATTTTATGAGAAATAAAAAAAAGAGTGTCCTAGAATCATAATTTTTTTATTCCAAGACACCTTTTATTTATTTATCAAATAATATTTTAATAGCCCATAATCCTGAGATACCAACTAAAATATAAATAATTCTACTAATAATAGACATTACACCAAAAATAGTATCTACTAAATTAAAATTAAAAATTCCAACTAATCCCCAGTTGATAGCACCAATAATGATTAATACAAGGGCGATTTTATCAATTACTTTCATGAAAATATCCTCCTTTAAATTTAATTCATCCCTTTTTCATTATTATTATATGAATTTTGGGTGCATTTATACGTAATCTTTAAAAGAGGTATTTTTTTACAAAATTTTATTTTAACATTTGTTTTTTATTAAGCCAAATAGCAGCTATCAATGCAATCATGATAGAAGCTCCCACAATAATAGGAAATCCCCATAGACAGTTTTGCATTGGAACAGGTACATTCATTCCAAAGTAGCTTGCTACCATGGTAGGGATTGCTAAAATAATCGTAATAGAAGTTAGAAATTTCATTACCCCATTTAAATTATTAGAAATAATAGAAGCATACGCATCCATAGTTCCATTTAGAATATCACTGTAAATTTTAGCCATTTCAATCGCTTGTTTATTTTCAATAATAGCATCTTCTAAAATATCTTCATCCTCTTCATATAATTTAATTATCTTACCACGCATTGTTTTTTCCATAACCACTTCATTTGCCTTTAGGGAAGTAGTAAAATATACTAAACTTTTTTCTAAGCTCAATAATTTTAATAATTCTTTATTTTTCATTGAATTTTTTAAAACAGATTCTGCAATTTCTGTTTCCTTATTAATTTTCTTTAATAAGTTTAAATATAAAGCTGAATTTGCATATAAAATTTGTAATAAAAATCTACTTTTTTTATAAGTAATTAAATTCTTTAAATGACTCTTTAGTCCTTGAATAATATCATTATTTCTTAAGGAAACCGTAATAAAGTAATCATCTCGTACAAAAATAATACCAATTGGCATGGTACTATAAATCATAGAGTCTCCTTCTTTTTCTAAAATAGGGATATCTATGATAAATAAAATAGTATTATCATCTTCTTCTATATCAATTCTTGCTTTTTCCTCATAATCTAGTGCATAACGAATGAAATTTTCTTGTATATTTACACTTTCACATACTGCTTTTATTTCTTCTTCTGTGGGGGCGATCATATTAATCCAATTTCCTTTTTGATACTCTTTTGTTTTAGCTGTTACATTTGTTTCTAAATCTGTTCTATACATTTCTAACATTTTTATCACCCCTATTTTTTATTTTCATTTTTATTTTACTACTTTCTCCATATTCTATCAAGTTATTCATTTTAAATAAAACAAAAATAAGCTAATGTAAAAATTAGCTTATCTTTCAATCTTTGGTGCGTCATAGAGGAGTCGAACCTCCGACCATCAGATTGTAATAAAAATATTTTTAGTTTTTTCTAAAATCATCAAACCACTGGTATCATTGAGTTTTTATTGAATAGTCCTTTTTAGTTAT
>CALYAE010000034.1 GCA_944393435.1 uncultured Clostridia bacterium | reverse complement strand
TTCTTGAATATATTTTTGCTGATTATCAAGTTCATTTGGGTTTACAAATAATAGTTCAAATCCTACTAAAACAATTAACATAGCAATTAAATAACTAGGTACTACTGCTAAAGAAATAATAATTTTTTTAGTTTGTTCTTTTTTAAAATAATGTACTGCAAAAATAACAGAAACTAAAATGATAACTGATAAAATACGATATCCCCAAAGTTTTATAGTTACTTCTGATATTCCTGCTCCCCAGAGTGCATAAGAAGTTGTGTCTTGCAAAGTTAAAAATTTTTGAATTCCTACATTTTGTGTTTCAATAAAAATCATACCTGCAACTAGAAATGCAATTACAATAATATTGGTGCAAATTTGCTTTTTTAATTTGCTTTGTTTTAGCGTTTCTCTACCAATTCCTGTTCCAAAAAAGTAATTAAATGCAATAATATAGTAAAGTGCTGCATAAATAGTAAGCCCTACTACCACAGCTAACAAATAGAAAATCATGAATTGCATAAATGGTTGGATAAAGATAAAAAAGCTAATATCATACCCTAATACAGGATCTGCTATTTCAAAAGCTGCTGCATTCATACATAACATTAATTTTTCGGTCATGAGGTTGGTCACAAAAAAACTTATGATAATAGCGCCAATAAAAGCAATCGATTTATTAAGCATTTTAGGCATTTGCTTTTTTTCTTCTTCAAAAAATGGTTGCAAACCTTTTTTGATTCTCTTATTAGTCCAATAGATAAGAATAAATAAAATTACAAAGTTAATAACAAAAGTAGTTACTTGATAAGAAATATTTTGCCAAAAAATGCTTAAATATTGCTCTCCTAATTCTAGAATTTCTAAGTAACTTCCTCGATAAGTTACATATCCTACTATTAAGGCTAAAACAATAAAGACAAGCACAATCCATATCCTTTTTTTGCTTATTTTTCTTTTTTCCTTTGTGTCGTTTTTGGTATTTTCCTTTTGGTCCATTTCATTCCTTCCTCTCTTTTTTTGGAATTTCTTAAATTAATGCTTTTACAAAATCTTCACTATTAAAAATTTCCATATCATCAATTTTTTCTCCAACCCCTACAAATTTAACAGGCATTTTATTTTCATGGACAATTCCTACAATGACGCCACCTTTTGCTGTACCATCTAATTTGGTTAAGATAAGACCGTTAATTTCTACTGTTTCTTTAAATGCTTTTACTTGCTGGATAGCATTCTGACCAGTTGTTGCATCTAGCACCATTAAAACTTCTTTGGATGCTTGTGGTAATTCTTTATCAATTACTGTTTTAATTTTTACAAGTTCATCCATTAAATATTTTTTATTATGCAATCTACCAGCAGTATCACAAATTAGTACATCTGCATTTTTTTGTTTTGTTATCTGAATTGCTTCATACACAACAGAAGCGGGATCAGAACCTTCCTCTTTTTTTACTAATTCACAACCTGCACGATTTGCCCAAATTTCAAGTTGTTCTACTGCTGCTGCTCTAAAAGTATCTGCTGCTGCGATTACTACTTTTTTTCCATCTTGTTTTAGGCGATTTGCAATTTTTCCAATGGAAGTAGTTTTTCCGTACGCCATTTACCCCAACTACTAAAATTACGGCTGGTACGGTTTCTAATTTTAATTCATTATCTACCTCATCTAAAATTTCTTTAATTTCTGTTCTAAGCGCATTCTTTACGCCTTCTTCATCTTGTATATTTTCTTTTTTTACTCTATTTCTTAAATTACTAATAATTTTTGTAGAAGTTTCCACTCCTACATCTGACATAATTAATGCTTCCTCTAGTTCTTCTAATAATTCTTCATCTACTTTTCGAAAATTACTAAATACATGATTGATTTTCTCATCAAAAGAAGTCTTAGTTTTGCTTAACCCTTGTTTTAATTTTTCAAAAAATCCCATGATTTTTATATCCTTTCTCTTTTTTACACCTATATTTATACCAAAATTTGGACAAAAAAGCAAGTAAAAAAGAACTTTTTGGCTTTATCCTTTGGTTAGGGTAAGAAATTCTTAAAACAAAAACTGCTTGCTGCTTTTTAGCAACAAACAGTTTTTGTTTTCCCATTACCTTCCAAAATAAAGTATCCACTTTATTTTGGAAATTTCAATCTTTTCTTCTCTCAAGTTCTTTATTTCAGCATTATTGGCAGCATAAATTTCTAATTGTTGCTGCACAAGACTGTCAGACTTGAGTTCAGGAAATAATGTTACTAAGGTAATTGAACTTTCTTCTGTTTTTAGGTCAGAAAATGTATTTTGCTCATGTTCCATATATTCTCTGACGATTCGATTAATGTCTTGTTCGATTTTTTCGTTTTCTTCTTGGTACATTGCAATCTTCTCGTCAATGATACTCTCGGTTGCTACTTCAACTGTTAAACAACAAATTGCAATAACAAATCCTAAACTTACAACTCCCAATATCATTAAGCAAGAATCATATAGTTCGGTAAATTGTCTTTTAGATTTCACTTTGAGGACTATGAGTGTAACAAAAGCAATGAGTATTATGCCTAAAATCAGAATTAACATACTACCTTTTCCTCCTTAAAATAATAATTTTACATAGTTGCTCATATATAAACCTGTGTAAAACAGGAGTAAAAAAAGTAAGTCTAGATTACACTAGAATGGTATTATTATAGCATATTAACATAATATTTTCAATATAGATTACTAAAATATTACTGATTTACTTTTTTAGTTCATATACAAAAAACAACCTACAAACTTTATAGTTCGTAAGCTGTTATCATTTGGAGCTACTGGGCAGAATCGAACTGCCGACTTATTTGTTACTTTTCTGTTGCTCTACCGACTGAGCTACAGTAGCAAATTTGATACTTTTTATTATATACCTAAACATCTTATAATGCAAGGTTAATATAAAAAAAGCACCATTTCTTAAGGTAAGTCGTCTATGTTTCTTTACTTGAAACAGTGCTTTTCATATTTAATATTTTTTATTATTCTGAATGTTTTCCTCTTGAACGTTTTGGTTTTTCTTCTAGTTCAGAAGTATCTAAAAATTCATCTATGGTTGCTTTTTTTCTTTTACTTGTAATATTATCTTTATCAGAAACTTTTTCCTCTTCCATAACATTTTCATCATTTGCTTCGTCTTTAAATTCATTTTCTATACTTCTATTTCTTCTTTTTACGATAACAATAATAACAATAATTACTACGACAGCTGCTATGACGATTCCTCCACAAATCAAGTAAAATTGAATATCATTTTTGTTTTCTATTGCTTCAGAAGGCATAACTACTTTTATTTGGTAGGTAGCGGTCTTACTTCCATCTGCTGAAGTAACAAGAATGGTCACCATGTTCTCTCCTTCTACAAAATTCTCATTACCTATAATTTCTATTGTTGCATCTTCTTGATTTGGAGTAGCAGTAATATTTAAGTTCTTTACAGAAATGTTTAAATTTAATTCATAGGAATAAGTATCAGGGCTAAATATTCCTGCAAAATCTACTCCTGCAATTTCTAGATTCGATAACTTTAAAATAGCATTATCAATCGTAGCTTCACTTTCTCCTTTCACAGCATGAATGGTATATTCTTTTGTGCTACCATCTTCTGCTGTTACGGTGATAGTGATTGTATTGTCCCCATCTTTTAGTTCTTCATTTCCTTCTATATCCACCGTTGCTTTACTATCTGTTGCTTTTGCCGTTATTTCTAATTTAGTAACATCTTCTGGTAGATGAGCAGTATATTGTGTTACATCTTCTTCAAAACTTGGTGTTAACTCTATTCCTTCAATTCCAAGAGATGAAAGAGTATTGATGTCTGATTCCTCTTCTGCTGGTTTTGTGCTTGTTACTAGGCTACTTGCTACATATTTCGTTGTTCCATTATAGCTTACTCGATACCAGGTATATCCATTAATTGTTTCAGATGATGTACCAGTTAAAGTAAGAGCCGTACCTTTTGGCACTGTTGTTGCGCTACTATTAGTTGACCAACTAGAACGTAAATTTACAGTTCCTGTTGTATATACAGTTTTATTAGCACTTTTGAAAGTTGGTGTTTTGGTAGTAGAAGTGTTGGAACTACTGTTACTACTTCCGCTACTAGAGGTTCCTGAATTATTACTACCTGATGATGAACTAGTTGTTTTTTCTTTAACGGTGACTGTAAAGGTTTTCGTAACATTTATTTTATTATCACTATCATCTAAATCTGCCATGGTAGCAGATGTTACAACAATGTTAGAGGTTCCAGCTTTGGATGCTTTTAATTCCAATTCTAAACTTTGATTTTCAATCCACTCTGAGCTACTTCCTGAAGCCAAAGTGACTGCTGATCCACTAATGCTAACATTATACATTCCTGCTGCATTATCTGCCGTTAATGTAAGTTTTATCGTGTCTCCAACTGTTGCAGAAGTTTTTGAAATAGATGCATTAAAACTAGCAGCATAGCTAGTACTTTGAAGAAGCAATATTAGTAATATTGCCATAAAAACTATTCCAACATATATTTTTATATTCTTTTTCATTAGAATATCCTCCTATTTTAATGTGATTGTTTCTTTCTTTCTAAGAAAATTTTTAACTTTTACATAATCAGAAGCATCCACTAATCCATCACTATTTGCATCTGCTCCTTTTATTTCATTACTATCTAATTTTTCTTTTCCTCTAATGCTATTTTTTATTCTTACATAATCAGAAGCATCTACTACTCCATCTGCATTTGCATCACCAAGTACAACAATCGTATAACTTTTTCCATCATAGGTTAAGCTATAACCTGTTCCCACATTGCTACTATTGCTAACAGTAGAACTTCCATTTTTTATTACAGCACTTGTGGCAACTTTTTTAATATCACTTACTTTAATATTTGGTTGACAAATAAGGTTAGTGCCACTAGACTTAAAACCGTTTCCCTTAATAGCACTTGTTTCATTATTACCTGAACTATTATCATCTAAAGGTGCGATCCATGCTTGTTTTGTCTTAGGGTCTTCTCTTACAACATAACCAACTATACCACTTGAAGTAGTTACCTTATCCCAAGTATAGGTCGTATCAGAACTTGACACATCCTTTTGTGTTCTTGTTAAAATGGTTCCTTTTGCAACAGCTTTTAATACAGTAGAACTTGTAGTTGGTTCTTTTCTAATATTAATTCCATCATTACATACTACTTTCACTTTTTCTATTTGACTAGTTGCTGGATCATAAGGCTCAATATAACCTGTACCCACATAGCCATAAGTACCATCTGAAAGTTTTACACGATACCAAGCCTCTCCATCTACATTTTCATACTTGCCTTTTTCAACTACTGTTAAAATCTGTCCAGGAGAAAGTAATTTAATAATGGTTGTTGTAATATTTCCTTTTGTTCCTGGTCCATTTCTAAAATTAGTATAAGCCGAAACAATATAAGATTCATTACAATTACTTTGAATGGAAATTTGCGTTAAATACTCTCTAGAAACATACCCCTTTTTTCCATCGCTTAACACTACTTTGTCCCAATATCTTCCATTTGCGTCTTTTGCATTATCTAACTCAATTCTTAATAATTTTGTTCCTTTTGCTAAAGTAGTAATCTCTGGATAATTAGTGCCTTTTCCAGAGCTTACATATACACTATTGGCATTAATTTGAACATCTTGTGTAACAATTGTTTCCGCTCCTGGCATTGGCGCTCTACCTTCTGGCATATCATCATAAACTGGTATTTTAAACTTAATCTTTGAAGTTTTAGTAAGCATTCCCATATCTCTATATGCTTCTCTGATTTCTTCTCCTTCATTCTTAGATGCTGCTACATTTTGCATATATTGCCATACATAATATCCACCCTCTGGAACAACATCAAATTTTTGGAAATATAAAGTATCTTGTCCATCTGAAATATAGTCATTAGCAATGGTAGCTGCTCCTCCCATAATGGATTTTTCTGGATCAGTCCATCCTCTATCTTTGGCCCAGGTCAAGCATTTTTTCATTACTTCTGTTTGGGTTTCTGCAGAAAAAGCTCCAATATTAAAGTAATTATAGTAACCTTTATAAGCACCATCATATTCACTCCAAGTTCCGGTAATTGCAACGCTTCCTGATGTTCCTTGCTCTTGGCGTATTCTAGAAGCTAAATGATATGGGCTAACATTATATTTTTCTGCTGCTTCCATAATCACATCTATGTATGTTTTATCCATTGTTTTTTTCTTTCCACTGGCATCATAATAAGTAATTTTCCCTTGCATGTAGTCACAATCAGAAAGAATTGTTTCTACTCCTGCTTTAGTTTGAATGTCTGGATCATAGGTTAATTGTTCAAATTGGAAGATATAATCTTCATTTAAAGAGTTTCTAGGATCCATATAGTAAGCTACTGCTGCTGTGGAAGCACAAGTCCACCCGGCTTTGTTAGAACCACAAGAACATTTCCATGCACTACCACTACTAGTGGATACTTGATTTCTATCATGCTTTCCTGTTGATTCTGCAATAATTGCTTCTTGCCAGCTAAGACCTGTATCATATAATTCAAATTCCCAATTTGGATATTTTGCCTGTAAGTCTTTTAATAATTCCTCATATCCGGGATAATTTTTAAATTTACTATTATAGCTTG
>CALYAE010000033.1 GCA_944393435.1 uncultured Clostridia bacterium | reverse complement strand
CGTATTGAGCCGAGGAATGAAATAAATTTTATATAAATAACACACTTAGAGGGCGGTTTATTTTAGGCTACAAATCTAACCTTGGTACAAAAAATAGAAAAACTATTTAAACCTTATTTTAAATAATTATCAATAAATTTCCAAACATTATCTGTATAAATTTTTCTTTCAGAAGAAAAAGGAAAAGTTGGAATATCACCAATAGGATTAAGTTCTTTTTGAATAGACTTTACACAATCATCAACTTTAGTTATTGCAATTTTATCTGCTTTATTTGCTAAAATTATAAAAGGTAGTTTACTTGAAATAATATAATTATACATAAGTTTATCATTTTCAGTTGGAGAATGACGTATATCAACTAAAAAGATTACCAAAGTGATTTCATTCCTATTAAATAAATATTCTTCAATAAAATGACCAACCTGAACCTGTTCCTTCTTAGACATTTTACTATATCCATAACCGTGGCAAATCAACAAAATAAAAACTATCATCAATATTATAAAAATTAATTTGACGAGTTTTACCGAGGTTGGCTACTAGTTCTAGCTAAATTTTTTCTATTTATCATTGTATTTATAAAACTTGATTTACCTACATTAGATTTACCAACAAGAACAATTTCTGGAAGATTATTCTTTGGGTATTGTTTAGGACTAACTGCAGATATTTCAAATCTAGGATTTTTAACATTCATAATTACTATCATTCCTTTCCATTAAGGCACAAATAGAATAAACAAATTCATATATTAGATATTATTCACGCCTTCCTTTTCCAACAAAAAGAGGTAATACAACTTAATATAAATTGTTTACCTCTATTAGCTAATCAATTTATTTTTTATTAATACATATTTTTTCAAGACCACCCATATAAGGTCTTAGAACTTCTGGAACTATAACGCTTCCATCAGGTTGATAATTATTTTCAACAATAGAAATAAGCATACGAGGTGGTGCAACAACAGTATTATTCAAAGTATGAGCAAAATAATTTCCATTTTCTCCTTTAATTCTAATACCAAGTCTACGAGCTTGTGCATCAGTTAAATTAGAACAGCTACCAACTTCAAAATATTTCTTTTGTCTTGGAGACCAAGCCTCAACATCACATGATTTTGCCTTCAAATCAGCCAAATCACCACTACAACATTCTAAAGTTCTTACAGGAATATTCATACTTCTAAAAAATTCAACTGTATATGACCACATTTTATCATACCAATTCCAACTATCTTCTGGTTCACACACAACTATCATTTCTTGTTTTTCAAATTGATGAATTCTATAAACACCACGTTCTTCTAATCCATGAGCTCCTTTTTCTTTTCTAAAACAAGGAGAATATGATGTCATAGTATATGGCATATCTTCTTTTCTTAGTATTTGATCTTTAAATTTACCTATCATAGAATGCTCAGAAGTTCCAATTAAATATAAATCTTCGCCTTCAATTTTATACATCATGGCATCCATTTCTTCAAAACTCATAACACCAGTTACTACATCACTTCTAATCATAAATGGAGGAATACAATAAGTAAAACCTTTATTAATCATAAAATCTCTTGCATAAGTAAGAACAGCACTATGAAGTCTTGCAATATCTCCCATTAAATAGTAAAAACCTTGTCCTGCAACTCTTCTTGCACTATCTAAGTCAAGTCCGCCTAATTTTTCTAAAATTTCACCATGAAAAGGAATTTCATAATCAGGAACTATAGGCTCACCAAATTTTTGAATTTCTACATTTTCAGAATCATCTTTACCAATTGGAACTGATTCATGCATAATATTAGGAATTTTCATCATTCTAGTTTTAATTTCTTCTGAATAATGATTTTCTAATTTTTCATTTTCTTCTAATTCTATATTTATTTGATTAACTTGAGATTTTACATTTTCAGCTTCTTCTTTATTTCCAGTCTTCATAAGCTCACCAATTTTAGAACTTAAAGTTTTTCTTTGTGATCTTAAATTATCTCCTGCCAATTTAACTTCTCTATTTTTTTGATCTAATTCAATAACTTCATCAACCATAACTAATTTATAATCTTGAAATTTTTTCTTTATATTATCTTTTACAATATCAGGATTTTCTCTTAAAAATTTAATATCTATCATATTAATATCATTCCCTTCATTAAAGGTACAAATCGAAAAATAAATAAAATTTATACCTACAAATTATTTTTTAGTATAATCCTTGTCAATTTCATCAATTAACTCAAATCTTACTTTTTGACCTGTTATATTATCAGGTCTTTCTGGAATTTCTTCCAAAAACATTTTTTCAGGTCTAATCCAAATCATTTTTTTATCATCTCTATCATATAAAGGTTTATATACAACCATTCTTTCTTGCGTTTCCGAATCAAAAGCAATATTTTCTACAAAATAATAGTTACCTTTAAAATGACGGTATACTTTTCCTATTTTTACTTCTTGCATACTAACATCTCCTTTTCAATTTGATAAAAATATTATATACTAAAATTTAACAAATAGCAAGAAGAATGCTTGACGAATCAATAAAAAAGTATTAAAATATTATGTGTTACAAGAAGAAGTTCAAACTTCTCACCTTACCCAAACAAGGAAAAAGGTTAGAAATTAAATATCTTAGCAAAAAAATTGCTATGCTATTTTGAATTGACTTGTAACAAAAGTCAATTTTTTTATATATGGAGGTGTTTTATATAAAACAAGAATTACCAATAAATGGTCAAATAAGAGCAAAAGAAGTTCAATTAATAGGAGACCAAGGAGA
>CALYAE010000032.1 GCA_944393435.1 uncultured Clostridia bacterium | reverse complement strand
TTTCTCATATTGTCCTCCTTAGTTTTAAATGATGTTTTTAATTATATCATTTAAGAGAACAAATATTTTTTAGTTGGGACATTTTCTCATTTCTTTACTTAAGACATTATCACATTTCTTTCATAAGATATTAGTAAAACTGAAAAAATGTATTGCTTTTCTATATTAGATTATGTATAATTAATTCGTAATTAAGAAAGAGAACAAAAAGTTCGTAACCTGTAAGAATATCGCTCCAATAAAAAAGCTCCCACAGGGAGTTTTTTTATTTATCATCAATTTCTTCTTCTTGTTTTTCTTCTTTACCTTTTTTTAATTTATTACGATAAAAGAAAACAACAAAAATAATAAAGGCAATAATTAGTAAAATCAAAACAATATGAGAATACTGATCAAAAATACCAAGAATATTAGTCCAATTTTCACCTACCCTGTTTCCTATAAAAACTAGCACACTATTCCAAATAGCAGAACCAGCAGTGGTATATAATAAGAATTTGCCCATATTCATTTCACTCATACCAGCAGGAATAGAGATTAAACTTCTCACAATAGGAATAAATCTGCAAAAAAATACAGTTTTATTTCCTTTGGTATCAAACCATTGGTCAGCTTTATCAATATCACTATTTTTAATTCTTAAAATTTTTCCTACTTTTCCAGATACAATTTTTTTCAAGCGTTCCTTATTTAATATTTTACCAATATAATACAATGCAATTGCACCAACTAAAGAACCTAAAGTAGAAGCAATAATCATTCCAACGATATTGAGGTTAGTATGGGTGGTCATAAAGCCACCAAATAAAAGAATTACTTCTGATGGTATTGGTGGAAAAATATTTTCAATGGCTATTAAAAGAAATACTCCAAGATAGCCAAATTGATTCATTATAGATAATATCCAATCCTGCATATAAAAATTTCCTTTCTGATACAAATTTCAACTCATTATATCCTAAAAACAAATAAAATTCCATAGATTTTAATAAATTTTAAGATTATTTTTTAGAAAAAAGTTTAAAGTTATTAAAAATCTAATCAAGTACTTGTAAATGAAGCAGACAAATGATACAATGTGAAATATCAAAAAGGGAGTAGCTTATAAACTACTAATCAACAATCTCGAAAAAATCTGGTTAGTAACCTATATGGTAAGCGAGACTTTTAAAGAGTAAAAACGAATTCTTTGAAAGTCTTTTTTGATTATAATTAAGAAAATAAAAGAATAGTTTTTAACAAAAAAGAGAAAATAAAAATAAAGGAGAGAGAAACATTGGAAAAAAAATCAAATGTATGGTTTCATGAAGAGGTTGAAGAAGTAAAAGAATATTTTGGAGTAGATGTGGCAAAAGGATTATCCAAAGAGCAAGTAGAAACAAACAGACAAACTTATGGAATGAATGAGCTAGCAGCCAAAAAGAAAAAAAACCTATTTGTGAAATTTTTAGAACAATTTAAAGATTTTATGATTATTATTTTAATCATAGCAGCCATTATTTCAGGAATTGTAGGGATGGCTGAGGGAGAAGGCATTACAGACACCATTATTATCTTAATTGTTGTTATTGTTAATGCGATTATTGGAGTAGCACAAGAAAGTAAAGCAGAAAAATCATTAGAAGCACTCCAAAAATTAAGCTCTCATGTAGCAAAAGTAGTTCGTAATGGAAATGTAGAAGTAGTACCATCCAAAGAACTAGTACCAGGAGATATTGTTGTTTTAGATACTGGAGATTATGTGCCAGCAGATTTAAGATTGATAGAAGCGGTTAATTTAAAAGCACAAGAAGCCTCTTTAACAGGAGAGTCTGTTCCAGTAGATAAAAATACGCAAACCATAGAAGATGAAAAAGTAGAATTAGGCGATAGAACCAATATGGTATTTTCCTCTAGCTTAATTACTTATGGTAGAGGAAAAGGAATTGTAGTGGAAACAGGAATGAATACAGAAGTTGGGAAAATAGCAGGAATGATTAATGAAACAATAGATACCCAAACTCCATTGCAACAAAAATTAAATAAGCTAGGAAAGACATTAGGAATTGCTGCTATCTTAATCTGTATTGTCATTTTTGTAGTTGGCTTGTTATATGGAAAAGACCCAATTGATATGTTTATGACAGCAGTGAGCCTAGCAGTAGCAGCTATTCCAGAAGGATTAGCAGCAGTATCTACTATTGTTTTAGCAATTGGTGTACAAAGAATGGTAAAAAAACATGCCATTGTAAAAAAATTGCCAGCCGTAGAAACATTAGGAAGTACTACTGTTATTTGTTCTGATAAAACAGGTACCTTAACACAAAATAAGATGACAGTAAAGAAGGTATTTTATAACAATCAATTAACAGATATGGATCAAATAGATACGGATAACATTCCACAAGAATTACAAAAACTTGTGTATATTAGTATGTTTTGTAATGATACCAAAGTGGCAACTGATAAAACATTGACAGGAGACCCAACAGAAACTGCTTTAATTGATATGGGATTTAACCTAAATTTTGAACCTAGCATATTAGAACAATATCCAAGAGTAAAAGAATATCCATTTGATTCTGAAAGAAAATTAATGACAACAGTTCACAAAGAACAAGACCACTATGTAGTATATACCAAAGGTGGAGTGGACGAGCTGTTACAAAGATGTAACAATTATGTAATAAATGGAGAAGTAAAACAAGATCTAGATAATTACAAAAATGAAATAGCTATTCAAAATAAAGAAATGGCACAAAATGCACTTCGTGTACTTGCTATGGGATATAAAGAATTAGACCATGAACCATCTGAGGAAGAAATGAAAACAATTGAGAAGGACTTAACTTATGTGGGAATGGTTGGTATGATAGACCCACCAAGGATAGAGGTAAAAGATGCAGTAGCAAAATGTAAAAGAGCAGGAATTAAGACTGTCATGATTACAGGAGATCACAAAATTACTGCTATTGCTATTGCAAAAGCATTGGGCATTTTAGAAAATGATGATGAAGCAATAACCGGTAGTGAGCTTGAGCAAATATCTGATGAAGACTTAAAGAAAAATATTAGAAAGTATAGTGTTTATGCAAGAGTATCACCAGAACATAAAGTAAGAATTGTAAAAGCATGGCAAGCAAATGGAGAAATTGTAGCCATGACAGGAGATGGTGTTAATGATGCACCAGCATTAAAGACTGCTGATATCGGTTGTGCAATGGGAATTGTAGGAACTGATGTATCAAAAGAAGCGGCAGATGTCATTTTAACAGATGATAATTTTGCAACGATTGTTTCAGCAGTAGAAGAAGGTAGAAGAATTTATGACAATATTTTAAAAGCAATCCAATTTCTATTATCTAGCAACGTAGGGGAAATTATTGTACTATTTGTTGCTATTTTAATTACTCCATTATTAAGCAAATGGTTTGGAATTACAGATGTTAATTTAATTGTGCCATTACTACCAATTCACATTTTATGGATTAACTTAGTAACAGACTCTCTGCCAGCACTCGCTTTAGCAGTAGATCCAGCAGAAAAAGATGTGATGGATAGAAAACCAACCAAAGCAAAACAAGGGATTTTCACCAAAGGAATGACATGGAGAGTGATTTATCAAGGTATCATGATAGGAGCAATTACCTTAATTGCATTTGTGATTGGACTTGCTACACCAGCAGACCAGCTGCCAGTAGTAGAAGTAACTAATAGTGAGGGAATTGTAGAAACTCTTTCTGAAGAAGAAGTAAGAGTAGAAATAGGCCAAACAATGGCATTTACTGTACTTGCTTTATCACAATTAGTGCATGTATTTAATATTAGAAACAACAAAAAATCAATTTTCAAAACAGGAATTTTCAATAATAGTAAACTAATCTTAGCAACTCTTGTATCAGCAGCTCTCATGATTGTAATTTTATGTGTACCATCCTTAAGGCATATTTTCAGCATACCAGTATTGCCACTTATGAATATTATCGAAATTGCTATTTTAGTATTTATACCAATAGTTGTTGTAGAATGGTTTAAATTGCTAAAAATTAATACCACAAAAGGGGAATAAAGTTGTATTTTTATGGAATAGAAAGCGTAGAAAAAAAGAAGAATAAAAAGGTATATATTCTCATAATCATAGTAGCAGTTATTTTAATGATAACTGCTATTTTGGGTGGAATCAAAATGGCAGAGTATATGAGTACAAAAAAGCAGTTAGGCATGCAAGATGAAAATTTAACAGAAAAGCAAAATAATCCACAAGGAAATGATGATACTTTAAAGAACACAAAAGGATTATCTGAAGAGCAAATGCAATCTATTCATACAATATATAATTCAGATGAAAAAAGAGCTTTTCTTACTTTTGATGATGGACCATCTTATTCTGTCACACCAAAAATATTAGATATTTTAAAAGAAAATAATATAAAAGCAACTTTTTTTGTACTAGGAACTATGGTTAAATCTAATCCGGAAATATTAAAAAGAGAATATGAAGAAGGCCACTATATTGCAAATCATGGCTATTCTCATATTTATAAAAAGATATATCAAAATGAAAAAACAGTATTAGAAGAATATGAAAAAACAAATCAATTAATACAAGATGCTTTAGAAAATCCAAATTACCAATCAAATGTATTTCGTTTTCCTGGTGGATCAGTAGGCGGTTATTATGATGAAATCAAGAAAAAAGCAAAACAAATCTTAGCGCAAAACAATATAGCTTATTTAGACTGGAATGCACTTACTTATGATGCAGATGGAGCAAGTACAAAAGAAGAAATTATGAAAAATTTAAAAAATACTTGTGGAAATCAAAATAGTGTAGTAATATTAATGCATGATGCACCTAATAAAGATTTAACAGCAAAGACTCTGCAAGAGGTTATCAACTATTTAAAGAAACAAGACTATACATTTTATAGTTTATATGATATTCTTTAAAAATAATAGAAATTAATATCATAGATAAGAATAGAAAGTTAAAAAAAGTATATGATAAATAAGGAGAAAAAGGAATGTATGATGTAATTATCGTTGGAAGCGGACCGGCACGGAATATCAGCATCTATCTATGCAAAAAGAAGAAAACTTTCTGTTTTAGTAATTTCAAAAGGAAATGGAGCGCTAGGAAAAACAGATAAAATTGAAAACTATTATGGATTTAAAAAGCCAATCTCAGGAAAAGAGCTTTATCAAAATGGAATTCAGCAAGCTAAAAATTTAGGAGTAGAATTCATAGAAGATGAAGTAGTATCAGTTCAATATGTAGAGCATTTTGAAGTAGAAACTGTTAATTCAAAATATGAAGCTAAATCAGTGATTTTAGCGACAGGAACCAATAGGCAAACTCCGAATATTAAAGGAATTCGTAAGTTTGAAGGGAAAGGGGTTAGCTATTGTGCTATTTGTGACGCTTTTTTCTATAAAGGAAAGGATGTAGCAGTTTTAGGAAGTGGAAACTATGCACTTCATGAAGCACAGCAGTTAAAACCAGTGGTAAATTCTGTGACTATCCTAACCAATGGAGAACCAATTATAGAAAATAGAAGTTTAGATGTAGATGTAAAATCAAAAAAAATTCGTGAAGTTCGAGGCGATACTAAAGTAGAAGAGGTAGAATTTGAAGATGATACAATAAAAAAAGTAAATGGTGTATTTATCGCTTTAGGAACAGCATCTAGTAATGATTTGGCAAGAAAAATTGGGGCAAGAATTGAAAACAATCACATTGTAGTAGACGAAAACATGCAGACAACTGTACCTGGTTTATTTGCTTGTGGAGATTGTACGGGAGGATTATTACAAATTAGTAAAGCAGTGTATGAAGGTGCAAAAGCAGGACTTGAAGTTTTGAAAAAGTAAATAAGGTTTTCTAGTTTTCCATAAAAACTAGAAAAATATATTGTAAAGGAGAAATGAAAAATGGCAGTAATTACATTAGATAGCAAAAATTTTGAGGAGGTTGTTTTACAATCAAGAACTCCAGTATTAATTGATTTTTGGGCAACATGGTGTGGACCTTGTAGAATGATGACACCAGTAGTAGATGATATTGCAGAAAGCATGAGATCAGAAATTAAAGTTTGTAAGGTAGATATTGACCAAAATCCAGACTTGGCAGAAAAGTATGGTGTTATGAGTATTCCTACTTTTGTAGTAATAAAAGAAGGAAAAGAAACAGCAAGAGCAGTTGGAGTAACAGCAAGAGAAGATTTAGTAAAGATGATTTAAATAATCATCTTTTTTTTAGCACTTTCTTAGGTGAGATTGATTTTTAATAGATTTATGTTATAATGTGAAAATAGAGCAAATAGTAGAAAATTTTAGAAAAAGATAGTGAGAGAATATGAATCAAAAAATACCAGTAGAAAAAAATAAACAATATATAGTTACCATATTAGATAATGGTTTTGAAGGAGAAGGTATTGCCAAAATTGAAGGTTATACTATTTTTGTGCAAGGTGCAATAAAAGGAGAAATATGTAAAATTCTAATTGTTAAAACCACCTCTTCCCATGCTTTTGGAAAACTATTAGAACTTATAAAAAAATCACCAGCAAGAGTAATTCAAGATTGTGCTACTTATCAGAGATGTGGTGGATGCAGCCTAAGACATATTAATTATCAAACAACTTTAGAGATGAAACAAAATATGGTTCAAAATCTAATTCATAAAACTCTAGGAAATAAAATACAAGTAGAGCAAACAATTGGAATGGAAAATCCGTATCATTATCGAAACAAGGCCCAATATCCAATGGGCTTAGGAAAAAATAATGAGCCAATTGTAGGAGTGTTTGCTAAAAGGACTCATGAGATTATTCCAATGGAAAATTGCCAAATACAAAATCCAGTTTCTGAATGGCTAGCAAAAATAATTTTACAGTTAGTGAAACAAGAAAAAATTTCAGTCTATGAAGAAGCAACAGGTTTGGGGCTTTTACGTCATATTGTAGTAAAAATTGGCATGAAAACAAAACAAGTAATGTGTATATTAGTTATCAATGGAGTAGAGTTACCACAAGAACAAAAAATAGTTAAAGAGATATTAAAACGTTTTGGCGAAAGTGAAATAGCTAAACAAGGCTATCAAATAAAAACCATTATAAAAAATAGTAATATGAAAAATACCAATGTGATTTTAGGATCTAAAAATGATGTTTTGTATGGAGATGGCTATATATATGATCAGTTAGGAAAATATACATTTAAAATATCGCCATTATCTTTTTACCAAACTAACCCATCACAAACAGAGATTTTATATCAAAAAGCCATAGAGTATGCAAACTTACAAGGAGATGAAATCTTATTAGATTTATATTGTGGAATTGGCACGATTGGAATTTTTGCTTCTTCTAAAGTGAGGAAAGTTTATGGAATTGAGATAGTAGAGCAAGCAATAGAAGATGCAAAAGAAAATGCTAGAATAAATAATATAGAAAATATTAAATTTAGATGTGGTGCAGTAGAGGCTATATTAGAAGATTTAATAAAAGAGGAAAATATAGCACCAAATATTGTATTTGTGGATCCTCCAAGAAGAGGTTTAGATAAAAATACTGTAGATAACATTTTAAAGCTAAAACCAGAAAAGGTAATATATATTAGTTGCAACCCAGCGACTATGGTAAGAGATATAAATATGATGGAAGCGAAATATGAAGTAAAAGAAATTCAGCCAGTAGATATGTTTCCATATACGAGCCATGTTGAATGTGTGTGCTTGTTAAAACTGCGTTAAACTTTATAAAATAAGGGAAAATCAACTATACACAGGGTATTAAAAAAGTCAAAAAAATAGAAAATAA
>CALYAE010000031.1 GCA_944393435.1 uncultured Clostridia bacterium | reverse complement strand
TATTTTTTAGTAAAACATATAAAAAAGTTTAATAAGTGAAAATCAATTATAAAAATAATTAAAAGAAAGGTCAATATATATGAAAATAAAAGATATTAAGAGAGATAAATCTAATTATAAAACAATTGGTGTTAAGATAGATTTTGGACACGAAAGCGTAGAAATGATATAATTGTTTTGTACATGGTTTCTTATCTTTTTTATCCAATAATAAGCTAATAAAATTAAATACAAAAACAAATCCTGGAATGATAGCTATAAATGTTACTAGATAAATTGCAAGAAAATACCCAAAATAACATGCGATATCATTAATCCAATTAATATTTATAAATATGGAACAGATGGTAAATAACAATGCAAACATAATTGATATTAAAAACATTTTATCACCTCACATTATCATATAAAATTGTAGAAAAATGGTGACAAGTGTCAAAAAATGTCTAAAATGAATATGATAAATAGAGGTGAATATAAAATGAATGCAAAAAAAAGAGTAATAATATTCTTTATAAAGTTTTGAAGAAAATATAAAAACTTTTTTGAAAAATGGATATACAATAATATCAATGAAAGAATTAGCAGATGCTGATATGGGGAAAACAAAACTCCCAAGTAAGCCCATAATCATAACATTTGATGATGGGTATTACAGTAATTATGAGTATATCTATCCCATTTTAAAAAAATATCATATAAAGGCTTCTATTTTTATAGTAACAGATAAGATCGGTCAAGAAATTGATGGAATAAAATATTTAGGATGGACACAAGAAACTGTAAGAGCCCTAAAAAATAACGGAATAGATTTTCAATTGTATGATATAGGAATAAATAATTTTAAAAAATTAGATAGAGACTTTATGAAACGAATTAATATCCCTTGTGAAATGACTGGACAAGAAATTATAAAGGAAATCCATTGACTTGAAATCGACCTAGTGTTAAAATAAGAAAAAAATAAGAGTAGAGGTCAAAATATGACAGATTATGAACAATATTATCATAAAAGTATGGAGGCATTAGAAGAATACATTTATGATAAACGACAAATACCAACAGAAAAACAATGGAATAGGTTTGCCATCCAAAACGACTATTTATCCAGCCAAACAGTCGGATATATGTCAGGCATGAAATTTCCAGATTTATGTAAAAAAATGTATAAAGAAATGCAAAAGAGAAGAAAGGGGCTTTTCAGATGAACATTTGGCATGACATAGAACCACAAAGGATACAAAAAGATGATTTTGTATCTGTTATTGAAATTAGCAAAAATGGAAGAAATAAGTATGAATTAGACAAAGAAACAGGAATGTTAAAATTAGATAGAGTATTATATACTTCTACCCATTATCCAGCAAACTATGGATTTATTCCTAGAACCTATGCAGATGATAATGATCCTCTAGATGTTTTAGTATTATGCCAAGAGGAAATACTACCACTTACTTTAGTGGAGTGTTACCCAATTGGTGTTTTAACCATGACAGATAATCAAGAATATGATGAAAAAATTATTGCAATTTGTAAAAAAGATCCATTTTTAAATTGTTACCAAGATATCAAAGATGTACCAATACAAATTTCTTCAGAAATCAAACATTTCTTTGAAGTGTATAAACAATTAGAAGGAAAACACACTTCAGTAGATAAAATGCTTGGAAGAAAAGAAGCAGAAGAAATTATTGAAAAATGTATGAAAAAATATCAAGAAAAATTTCATTCTTAAAAAGAGCAAATCATTATATGTAGAAAGGTAGAGAATATGATTGAAAAAATAATTTTTCATGTACTAGCAATAGCATTATTCACAATTACTTTTTTCAAATTAATCAAAAAAAATGACACCAGTTATATCTATATCTTACTATTAGAATTTATAGGAATTGCAACTCGCTTTATAGAACTCATATTTGCAATTCCTCTTCCTTGGGGAATGAAACTAATTGCTTACTTATTTTCTATTATCCTTCCAATTTTCTTAATTTGGTTAGAAAGGGTAAAAAAAATAGATTTTCCAGAATTGTTTTATAAAGGCATTGCCAACCTTTTAGAAAAAATGGGAAATATGGAACAAGCTAAAACAATGATGGATACTTACTTAAAGAAAAATCCGAATAGCTATATTGCTCATAAATGGATGGCGCAATATTATCAAAAACAGGGAAATTTAGAAGCAGCCATTAGTGCATACACAAAAGTAACAGAATTAAATAGAAATGATTTAGAAGCAAGTTTACAACTATCCACTGTTTTAAATCAAAATAAACAAAACGAAGAAGCAATTATTGTATTACAAGAGATTTTAAAATTAAAACCTGAATATGAAAAAGCAACCAATTTATTAGGAGACATTTTTTTTGAACAAGAAAGATATAAAGAAGCGGTATCTGTTTATATGACGGCCCTTCGCTATCACCCAGGTAGTTATGATTTATATTATAATGTGGGAATGGCCTATACGATGCTCAATGATTTTCAAAGAGCAAAAGAATTTTATGAAAAGGCGGCAGATCTTAATTCTATGGCATTTCATGCCAAACTTAGTTTAGGACAAATTGCCTTACTATATGGAGACTTAGAAGAAGCAGAAAAATATTTTAGAGAATCTTTAAAACAAGAAGATTTAGAATCAGGTTCTTACTATTATTTGTCACAAATTGCACTTTTAAAAGGAGATGAAGAAAAAGCAACTAATTATATGAATGTGGCAGTTCAGCTTGATGAGAAATCTTATAAATTGATGCAAAAAGATCCTCTTTTTACACCAATTAAACAAGAGGTAATCCCACCACCAAAAGTACAAGAAGAATACCACAAAGAAGAAGAAAAGGTAACAACGAAAAAAACAAAAAAATCACAAAAAGAAAAGAAAGTGGACAAACACTTAACCAAAATGTGTATATTAGTAGAAAATTTAAGTAGTGATGATATAAAAATCATTCGCAATCAAAAAGAAAAACAAATAGAAAAAGAAGAAAAACAAAAAGAATAGAAAATGAAAAAATGCATAAAATACAAACAAGAAAAAACAATTCTTAAGTTAGGAAGGAAAACAAAAAATGGAAATTTATCAATCAATTATTTTAGGAGTAGTGCAAGGGCTAACAGAATTATTACCAATTTCTAGTTCAGCTCACCTAGCAATTATTCCATGGATGTTTGGCTGGACTCAAAACCCAGAATTTAATGTAGCTTTTGAAGGGTTTGATGTAGCACTTCATTTTGGAACATTACTTGCTATTGGAATTTACTTTTTTAAAGATTGGCTTATTTTAATCAAAGGCGGATTTGAGCAAGTTGTAAAAAAGAAAAAAACAACAGAAGGAAAAATGTTTTGGTATATTGTTTTAGCAACCATACCAGGAGGAATTATTGGATTTATCTTAGATAAATTTTTGGAAGGTACTTTAAGTACTCCTCTTATTATTGCTATTGCATTAATTGTTATGGGAATTTTACTTTATATAGTAGACAAAAAAGCAAAATCAGTGACAGATTTTGAAAATATGACACTAAAACAAACCTTTTTAATTGGATTGTCACAAGCCTTAGCATTTATTCCAGGAGTTTCCCGTTCAGGGGTTACTATGACAACAGCAAGAATGCTAGGAGTAAAAAGAGAATCAGCAGCACGTTATTCTTTTATGTTATCTGCACCAATTGTACTGGCAGCTACAATCTTTAAAGCAAAAGATTTTGTTTTTAATTTACCATTCTTTATTGGTGTATTTACAAGTTTTATTGTAGGAATTTTTGTAATTCAATTTTTATTAAATTACTTAAAAAAAGGAAGTTTCAAAGGATTTGCGATTTATCGTGTAATTTTTGGATTGGTAATTATTGGATTATTGCTAGCAGGTAAATAAGAAAATAAATATTACAATTATGTTACAGAAATATTACAATTATATTAAATTCAAAAAATTATATTGACTTTTATACAAAAAACGATAAAATAAAAGCATAAGCGATTTTGAAATATCAAAAATTGTTAAAACAAACAAAAAATACAAGTATGATTCATAGGATTTTGTTAAAGATAATACTAGTAAAATTTATTTTGAACGAAGGAGAAAAAAATGAGCAGTTGCTTAGGAATGTATATAGAACCTAATATCATTAAATATGCAAAAGTTTCCAAAGAGCGCGACATCGTTAGAGTGGAATCGTTTGGAATAAAATTTTATGATAAATTAGGAGATGCTATTAAACAAATTATTAATGATACTGTTAGTTTTAAAATTCCAATTAGTATTAACTTGTCAGAAGAAACCTATGAATATTTTTATATGTTCAGCCTGCTTAGTAAAAATGATTTAAAAAAAGCAATAGGAACTGAATTTGAATCAATTTGTACAGAAAAAGGAATCAATAAAAATGCATTAGAAACAAGATATGCATTGGTTAATAGTTTAGAAGATAAAGAAAAAGTAAAAGTAATTCATATTGCAGTGAACAAAAATACCATGAATACGATTCAACAACCATTTGTAGAATATCGTGTTTCTACGATTTCACCAATTGGTATTTCTATTGCAAATATTGCAAATTTAAAACAAAAAGAAAATGTTTTAATTATTAATATGCAAGAAAAAACTACTCTTACTACTATTGTAGATCAAAAGGTTTATCAAGTAGACACCTTAGAAGAAGGGGCAAAAGATGTATTAGATAGTATCAATGCCAAGGAAAATTCTTATTCAAAGGCATACGAAATTTGTAAAAACAGTACTATTTATACAATGGCTGGACAAGAATTACAAGATGAAGAAAATGTATACTTAGATGATATTATGCCTACTTTATATAAAATAGCAAATCAAGTACAAGAAAAATTAGCCAATAGTATTGTAAAAATTGATAGAATTTACTTAACAGGTACTTTATCGGTTGTAAATAATATTGATTTATATTTTCAAGAATTTTTCAAAACAGAAAAATGTGAACTATTAAAACCATTTTTCATCAAAGAAAATGTAAAAATCAACATGAAAGACTATATCGAAGTTAATTCAGCTATTGCTTTAGCAATGCAAGGACTTGATTTTGGTTTAAAAGATATGAACTTTAAAAGTAGAACCTTAAAAGACGATGTCAACAATTTAATGGCAAATTTTAAAAAAGATAAAGAAGGAACTACTAACAAAGATTCAAAACTTAAAAATATCAAACTACCTAACTTTTTCAAATTTGACTTAAAAGAAAGGTTAGATAAAACAGAAGCGTGGATGCTACGTACCGCAGGAGGAATTCTATTTTTAACTATTATTTATGTGGCATTTGCTATTTATCTAGCAAATGGGATTCATCAAAAAACGCAGGAAGTAGATGGTGTAAGACAAAATACAGTTGCCCAAATAGCAGCAGTAACAGCTGATATTGGTAAAATTAATACCAAAACCAATGAATATGAACAATTATCAGCAAACCTTAAAAATATTAGTGAACAAGTAAAAGAAAATAATAGAAGTAAAAAAGCAATTCCTAACTTATTAACAAGAATCATGTCTGCTATTCCAACAGGAGTACAACTTACTTCTATTGAGAATACAACAACTAACCATATTGTGATTCAAGCACAATCAAGCAAATATGAACAACTAGGATATTTTAAAGCAATTCTTAGAACACAAGGTATTTTAGCATCAGATACAATTGTATCTTCTTCAGGAGTAAAAGAAGGAGACTTAGTTAAAGTTGTAATAGAAGGAGACTTGCCATGAAAAAAATTTTAATTGGTGTTGTCATCATCTTACTAATTGTGTTAGCCTATTTTGCAATTTTTGAAGGAATTACTTTAGGAAGTTTTAGTGTTTTAAGTGTAGGACAAATTGCAGATGAAAACCAAAGATTAGAAGATGAAATACAACAAGTAGAAGTATTAAAAAATAGTGATTATCCAAATGAAATGGACAAACTAGAAGAAAGTATTGCAGGTCTTTTAACAGCCAAAGGAGAATATCAAGACTTAGCAAGTGTCAGTACAGAAGGGGAACTAAAAGAAGCTAGTCAAGAAGAAACCTATACAGTAGAATACTTATGGACTAGATTTGGAAGGCATGCAACAAGAGAAGGAGTTAATTTAACTTATACACTTTCTACTGGTACAACAGGAGAAGCAGAAGTAAAAAATATTACTTTTACAGTAGAAGGAGAATACCCAGCTATTATCACTTTCTTAACAGCATTAGAAGATGATAGTGAACTAGGATTTAGAATTGAAAACTTTAAACTAGTTCCAGGAGGAAGTCATCTACAAGCAACATTTTTAGTAAGAAATGTTAGAGTAAAAGATGAAAGTGTAAGTAGTTCTGTACAAACTCAAAGTACTACAACACAGACAACCGATACTGCAGAAGATGTTAATACACAAACTCAAACAGAAAATCAAAATGAAACAACTGATAACACAGTAGCACAATAAACAAATCTGACGAAAGGAAGAAAGCCATGGTTAAATCAGTGATCAAAGAAATTTGTATTATGCTATTACTATGTGTGGCAATTGTTCTAATTTTAGGAGTTATCTTTTATGATTATATTCCTACTAATAAAGCAGTGCCTAGCAAGTTAGAAGCCTATGTAACACCAGAAAATGTTCAATCTGAAATTGAGGAAGAAATTACTCAAATTAATAAAGTAGAAGTAACTTATCAAATCACAGGTTCAGATTTGAACTTATATAAACAATCTAATAGTTATGAATCAGGAAAAAGAGATCCATTTTCAGCAAGCCCACAGGTAGACGAAAATATTGAAAATACACAAACCAATCCTGGAGGTAGTGAAACAGGAAATGGAAGTACAAACTCAAACCTTAATACAGATCCAAACTCAACAGGAACTTTCTTTAATGAAACGGGTCTTAAATAATAATTTACGGTTATATTTATTTAAATAAATATATAACAAATATTCTAAAGAGAAAGGAGTAATATGTCATGAAAAGAACTAATGGACAAGGTGGTATCACTTTAATTGCTTTAGTTGTTACTATTGTTGTATTATTAATTCTAGCTGCTATTACAATTACTTTTGTATTATCAGATAATGGAGTTTTCAATACAGCAAGAGAGGCTGGAAAAGAAAATGAAATGGCATCTGTAAAAGAAGCTGTTGCAGTAGCATTACTTGATGTGCAAACACGATATTATGCTTATGATGAAACAAATTTAACAGAACGTTTTAAAGACAATTTCCCATCAAATATGACACCAACAGTAACATCAGTAACAGCAGCACCAGGTGCAGATGAAGGCGATCCAGCAACATTTACAGTAACTGGTCTAGAAGTTGCAGTAGGTGACAATACTTATACTGTTACAGTAAATGTAGCAGCAGGAACAATTACAGTTGCACCAAAAACAGAACCTACAACCTAGTAACAAAATAAATAAGTATAAAAGTAGGGCATATGCATGAAATACAAAAGTGTGTATGCCTCGACTTTTATCATTTGCATAGAAAGTTTAAGTGTTAGCAAAAGCCAAAGAAACCAAAGGAAGGATTTACAAAACATGGAGGCAATCTTATACCTTTTTATTTTTTGCATAGGGAGTGTATTTGGTAGTTTTTTTACCTTAGCTGTTTACCGCATTCCACTAAAACAAAATATTACACATGAACGTTCCTATTGTCCGAATTGTAATCATAAACTTTCTTTTTTCGATATGATTCCTATTTTAAGTTATTTATTTTTAGGGGCAAAATGTAGATACTGTAAACAAAAAATAAGACAAAGATACTTTTTATTAGAAATTTTATCAGGAATTGTTTTTGTTTTATTTGCCATGTCTTTAAAGTTAAACATTTTTACGACTAACTTAAGCACTTGGGCTTATTTTGTGTTTGGCGTGCTTTATTTTGCTACACTATTCATTCTTGCTGGAATTGATAAAGAAAAATTCTATGTGGAAAAAACAGTGCTATTATTTGGCTATATCATAGAAACCCTATATATAATTTATCTATATATAGTAGAAAAAGATCCTAATATGTATAGATATGTTATATATTTAGTGATTATTTGCATTTTAACAGTATTAGATACGGTCATTTTTAGAAAAAAAATCAAAAATAGTTACCCAATTGAAATTTTATTACTTTGTATGTTTATTTTAACATTTACTTATGAAACTATTACTTTTTTAACAATTACTTTTACCTTACTTGCTATTGCTATTCACTTAATTATAAAAAAGATTTTTAAGAAGAAAAAGAAAATTGTTCAGCTAGACAAAAAACAAAAACTAGAAATACCAATTGGATTTTATTTATGTGTTACCAATATTATTTGTCTTTTGATTGCAAATTTTTATATTTTTTATAGTTAATTTAAAAAACAAAAAGTCTTGTATCAATTACAAAGAAGAAAGGATTAGGATATGAATCTGCAAAACAAAATGTTAAAATCAAATCAAGGTTTTACCATGCAAGACTTAGTTGTTGCAATTCTAATTTTAATGCTATTTGTAGGAACGATTGGCAGTGTTTATTTAGCAGTTTATGAAGTACAAATAGATACGAAACTAGATTCTGTTGCAACTTTATTTGCCGTACAAATTGTAGAATATATTGATAAAATTAGTTATGATGAAGTAGAAAATGGAATGGAACAAAAAATAAGACAAGAATTTTCTATTCCCAATAGTTTTGGAATCCAAATTCAGGTATCAAACTATGAGCCAGAAGCAAATAGTCAAGATATTATCAAAGAAGTAAAAGTAACAATAACTTATACTTTTAATGAAAATGATAGAAACATTACAATTAATCGATTAAAAATAAAAGAAGCGTAAAATTAGAGAGTAAGGAGAAAAAGCGTGAAATCAAGTAGAGGTGTTACCTTAACTGCATTAGTAATTTATGTTTGTGTTATGGTGATTATCATATCCATTATGGCAATGGTAAGCTCATTTTTCTTTTCCAATATGAACTTAATTAAGGACCAAGACAAATATGCAGTAGAATTTAATAAATTTAATATGTTTTTTATTAGTGATGTAAAAGAAAATAAAACAGCACAGGTAGAAGCAAATAAAATCGTTTTTCCTAATAATATTACTTATGAGTATAGACAAGAAGAAAAAGCCGTTTATCGTAATGATATAAAAATAGCAGAGCAAATTCAAATTTTTGAGATAAGTTATGATACTACTTTAAAAATTAATAATACCACCAAAAATCTAATAAAAGTCAGAATGAACATTGGGAAAGGAAATAATTTTGAAAAAGAAATAGAGTATGTATTAAAATATTGGTAAATTCATGTAAATGTAAAAAAAAGTATTGAATACACGAATTTTGTAGTATAATATCAATATAGAACAAAGGAAAAATGAAAGGAGAAAGAATATGGACAGAAGACAACCAATTGGAATAGAGCTTGTAAAAAGAGGAATTGTAAATGAGGCAGATATTGAAAAAGCACTAGATTATCAAAAAACACACCCTAGTAAAAAAATAGGAGATATTTTGGATATTTTAGGACTTTGTGACTCTCATATTTTAGTAGATGCTATTGGGCAAATCCTTGATGAAAAAGCAATATATCTGTTAGAAAATGATATCAGAATTAATGTGCTAGATTATATTTCTCTAGATTTAATTAGAAATAATAAAGCAGTACCTTTTGAAATTACTGCTGGTAAAATTAAAGTATGTTTTGCAGATACTTCTAATAAAAAAGCCGTAGATACCATCAGACTTTTATTATTAAATAAAGGTTTAGTAATGGAGAAATATATTACTTTTGAAACCAATATTGAAAAAATCATTGATTCTTTAGAAGGTTCTGCAACAGATCATATTAATACGAATAGTGATATCTCTGGTTTAGTAGATACCATTATTAAAACAGCTATGGAAAAAAGAGCAAGTGATATTCACATAGAACCATTAGAAGATGAAGTAAGAGTAAGATACAGAATTGATGGAGAATTGATTACAGCAGTTAAAATCGAAAAAGACAAACAATCTCAGTTAATAGGAAGATTAAAAGCCATTTCTAATATGCACCAAGAAAAACAAGAATCACAAGATGGTAGAATTTTAGCTTATCCAGAATATAATATTCGTGTATCTTCACAAAAAAATGTCTATGGAGAAAAATTTGTATTAAGACTACTTAAGAAAAATGGAAATATCCGTGAAATTTTCGAATTAGGTTTTCCAAATGATGAAGAATTAGTAAAGAAAAGTTTTAATAAAAGAAATAGTATCACTGTGGTAGCAGCTCCAACAGGAGAGGGAAAAACCACAACACTTTATAGTATTATTTCTTACTTAAATAGACCTCAAATTAACATTACAACCATTGAAGACCCAGTAGAAATTAGAATTGATGGCTTAAATCAAATTGAAATAGATACCAAAACCAGTTTTTCCGATTCTTTAAGAACAGTATTAAGACAAGATCCAGATATTATTTTAGTAGGAGAAATTCGTGATCAAGAAACAGCTGAAATCGCAATGCAAGCAGGACAAACAGGTCATTATGTATTATCTACAATTCATACCATAGATAGTATTGAAGTAATTACTAGACTTAGAAAAATGGGGATTTCTAATTATGATATTTCCAGTATTTTAGCAACTTCTGTATCACAAAGATTAGTTAGAAGAGTATGTCCACATTGTGCAAAACAAAGAGAATTTTCGGATCAAGAAAAAAATATTATTCAAAAAATTGGAGAAAAATATCACATTGCATTTGATTTAGAAAATAAAACAACCTTTACCCCAGTAGGTTGCAAACGTTGTAACCAGAGTGGTTATTTAGACAGAATTGGTATTTTTGAAGTACTAAATGTAGATGATGAAATAAGAGAATTGATTTCTCGTGATGCATCTAGTATGGAAATTAGAAAAAGGGCATTAGAATTAGGCTATAAGCCACTTGTTGTAGATGGAATCGAAAAAGTACTAATGGGAGTTACTACTTTAGATGAAATCAATAATAAGTTAATTATTTATTAAAAGAAAACATAGGAGGAAAATCATGATTGATATAGAGAGAGTTTTAAATACTGCCATTGAAAAAGATGCATCTGACGTACATTTAATTGCTGGGAATAAGCCTATTTTAAGAATTAGAAGAGACTTAGTAGAAGTAGATAATACACAGGTAATTACAGAAGAAGATATGTTTGAAGCCTATGATTATTTTGTAAGAGGAAATTTAGATAAAGATGCTGTTTATAAAGAAACTAAAAAATTAGACTGTTCCCATGAATTTGGAGACATCAGACTAAGGGTAAATATCTCAACAGCAGATGAAATACCAACCATAGTTTTAAGGTTAATCAAAAACGAGTTACCCAAATATGAAGACTTAGGAGTACCTGATATTGTAAGAAGAATGATGAGTCAACCACAAGGCTTAATTCTAGTAACTGGAAAGACAAATTCAGGTAAAACCACAACATTAAATGCTTTAATTAATCATATTAATGAAAATCAAAATAAAAAAATCTTAACTTTGGAAAACCCAGTAGAATATAAGCACAAAAGTAAAAAATCCATTATTGTACAAAAAGAAATAGGAAGAGGTAGAGACTGTTTAACTTATAGTGATGGTGTTAAAAACTCATTAAGGGAAGATTGCGATATTTTAATTATAGGAGAGATTCGTGATAAAGAAACCATGGAAGCAGCTATTGAAACAGCAGAAGCAGGCCATTTAGTAATTGGAACCCTACATACCAAATCTTGCGCAGAGACCATTGATAGAATGATTAACTTCTATGAAGTAAGAGATCAACAAACCATTAAATACTTAATTGCTTCTCTTCTAAAACTAGTAGTATCTCAAAGATTACTAAAAGGGAAAGATGATTCTCTAGTTTTGGTACCAGAAGTAATGGTAGTAGATAATATTGTGGCTGGTATGATTCGTAAAGAAAAAATTAGTGTTTCTGAAATTGAAGATGCTATTCAAAGTAGTGCAGATAAAGGTAGCATTGGACTTATTAACTCTTTAGCAGAATTATTTGTAGATGATAGAATTAGTTTAGAAACTGCTAAGAAGCAAATTGAAGAGAAAAATATTGAAGTTTTAAATAGAACCATCATGCAATTAAAAATCAAGAAAGATAATGCAAGCAAAGGAAAAATTAATAATTAGACAAGGAGGAAAAAGCAGTGCCAGAGTATGTATATAGGGCAATTACCAAACAAGGTCAAATTGTGCGAAACAAGGTAGAAGAATCTAGTAAAAATACCTTAGTACAAAAACTAAAACATAATGATTTACTACCAATAGAAGTTTTGCAAGTAAGTTATACGGGGAGAAGACGAAGAGCAAACAAAAAAAATATTGTTGATATTGATGATATTATGCAAACTGCAAACTCTGCAAGTATTTTCCAAGGAAAAGCAGGTAGTAGGCCAAGTACAAGGGAAAAATTAAATCTAATTTTAGCAGCAGGTCAAAAAATTACAACAAGGGATATTATTGTTTTTACTCAAAACTTCTACTTACTAAAAAAAGCAAATTTTAACAATATTCATGCCTTAAGTACTTTAATTAATAGTACAGAAAACCTTTCGTTTCGAGGGGTCTTAGAAGATATTCTAGCAGGAGTAGAAGCAGGAGAATATATGTATACTACTATGGAATATTACTCTAATATTTTCCCTTATATTTATATTAATATGATAAAAGTAGGAGAACTTTCAGGATCTCTTACCACTTCTTTAGAGCAAGCAGTAAAATATCTAGATGATACTACTAATAGAAATCGAAAGATTAAATCAATCTTAATTCCAAACATTGTACAGTTTTTTGCAATTCTAGCCTTATTATTAGTAGGTACATGGTTTGTGTTACCAGCAATTGAAGATGTATTTGTACAAATGGGAAGTAGTGTTACACTTCCAGATATCACCTTATGGTTTATGGACTTTTTGGACATGCTATCGATTTATTGGTATATACCAGTAGGAATTCTTGCGATTATTGTTGTATTAATTGTAGGATATATTAACACTCCAAAAGGAAAATACAACTGGCATTACTTTAAATATAAGGCCCCTATTTTTGGTAGATTAATTTTTGGAATTGATTTTTCAAGATTGATGAGAGCAATGTTATTAAACTTACAAAATGGTATGAGAATTCAAGAATCCTTAGAAGTTAGTAAATCTGTTGTAAAAAACTATGTAATGTTATCCATTGTAGAAACTTCCATTAACAATATTTTAGTTGGTGCATCTTGGATTGAGCCATTTGAAAGATCAGGTTTATGTACCGCTATGGAACTTGAAATGTTAAAAATCGGTATGCAAACAGACCTTGCTGAAATGATGGAAAAGTTATTAGATTATATGGATATAGATATTCAACAAAGCCTAGACAAGATTATGAAAGTACTACCAGAGATTTCATATCTATTTGTTGGTATTTTGTTAATCTTCTTAGTAGTTGTTGTATTAGTACCATGTATCCAATTATACATGGGAAATTGGCTCATCGAAGCAATGGGGGTATAAAACATGAAAATAGGAATCGACATTGGGGGGAGCCATGTTGGAATTGGTGTAGTAGATGATAAAGGAAATTTAGTAGAAAAAATAGAAACAGATATTAGTAGCGAAACAACCCAAAATTTGAAACAATATATTGAGAAATATATGCAAGAAAAAGTAAAGCAATACCTAAAAAAATATCCTAGTATTGAAGTAATTGGAGTGGCGTCCCCAGGTACACCACAAGGGGGAACAGTTACAGCTTTATGGAATTTAGGAATAGAAGAGTTAAAAGTAGAAGAATCTTTAAAAAAAGTTTGTTCTTTACCTATTATTGTTCGTAATGATGCAAAAGCAGCAGCAATTGCTGAAAAGAAATTTGGCAGTTTAAAACCATATCAAGATGCCATCTTTCTTTGCCCGGGAACGGGAATTGGAGGAGCTACTTTTATAGATGGAAAATTACTAACTCCAAAAAGATATCCAGGAATGGAAATAGGGCACATGATTATTCAAAAAGATGGAAAACAGTGTGCATGCGGAAAAAAAGGTTGTTTTGAGACCTATGCTTCTATGAAACAATTAAAAAAAAGAGTGATAGAAGTTTTAGATCTTCCAAAAGAAATAGAGGCTAAAAAATTATTAGCTATATTAAAAGAGCATCAACAAGAAGAAAAGTTGCAAGAAGTAATTCTTGAATATTTAGAGTATTTGATTATAGGGCTTTCCAATTTAATTGACATTTTTGAACCGGAAGCGATTTGTTTTGGTGGTAGCTTTGTATACTTTAAAGATATTTTATTTGATAGATTAGTAACCATTTTTGAAGAAAGACGTTATGTATTTAATAAGGAAACTTTGCCAGTATTAACTTTAGCAACATTAGGAAATGACGCTGGAATGATTGGTGCAGGAGAACGTGATTTTTAAGACTTTTCAAATGAGAGAATTTGTGATATAATGAAATGCAGATAAAACATCATTGGAAAGGAGAATTTGATGAAGGTTGAAGTTTTTGAGATGCGGCTCGGCATGTACAAAGTAATTCGAGTGGCCAATGTCACTCAGCAGCAATGTGACCAAATAGCTACTTGTATCTTAAAAAGAGGAGGAGTAATCAAACAAAACAATGTTTTTGAGCTTCCCTCACCCTTTTTAATTCCTATGGTTAGGGAGTTAGAAACAAAACTGAATATCAAATTCTACGAGCAAAAACCAAGGGGCTGATTAGCCCCTTTTTTTTAAGGTCAGTTGACAAAATAAGGGAAATATAGTATAATTCAAAACAGTGGTTACCAGTTTTAGGTAAAGAAGAGATTTTTAAAAAAATGATTTTTGTATGAAGAGCGGAAAAATACATTGAGAATATTTTTAAAAAGAATTTCAAAATAGTTTATCCCAAAAAAACTATTTTTTTCGTGTATGCTGATGGAAAAAAAGTAAAATGGGTATACTAAAAAAAGAGAAAAAAGAAAAGGAGAGAAATAAAAATGACAAAAGAATTAAAAACAAAAGAAAAAGGTTTAAAAGAAAATAAACCTAGCAAAAAACAAACAAAACCAAAAGAAAATCTAAAAAAAGAGGAGAGAAAAAGGAATTATCCAAGAAAAAGGAGCAGCCAAAAAATCAATTTAGAAAAATCAGACTTTCAATTTAAAAAATCTAACCTAAAAATTATTCCATTAGGTGGACTGCAAGAAATCGGAAAAAACATTACTGTTTTTGAATATCAAAATGAAATTATCTTAGTAGACTGTGGATTAGAATTCCCAGAGGATAATATGCTAGGAGTAGACCTAGTAATCCCAGATATTAGTTATTTAATTAAAAACCAAGATAAAATTAGAGGGCTTGTAATTACTCATGGACATGAAGACCATATTGGTGCAATTCCATATATTTTAAAACAAATTAGTGTTCCTATTTTTGCAACAAAATTAACAGTGGCATTAATTCAAAATAAATTAGAAGAACACCATTTACTAAGAACTACTAAAATCAATATTGTAGAACAAGGACAAACCGTTGATTTTGGAAATATGCAAGTAGAATTTATTAGAAGTAATCATAGTATTCCAGATTCTGTTATGCTTGCTATTCACACACCAGTAGGAACAGTCCTTCATACAGGGGATTTTAAAATTGACTATACCCCAATTGATGATAAAGTAATGGATTTAGGAAGAATTGCAGAACTTGGAAATGATGGTATTTTAGCTCTACTTTCTGATAGTACAAACAGTGAAAGAAAAGGTTATACCATGTCAGAAAGTTCCGTAGGAGAAGTGTTTGACAAATTATTCTTAAATAATAGCAAACGAATTGTAGTAGCAACTTTTGCTTCTAATGTGCATCGTGTACAACAAATTGTAAATTCCGCTGTGAAATATAACAGAAAAGTTGCTATTTGTGGTAGAAGTATGCAAAATATGATAGAAGCAGCAAGAGAATTTGGCTATATTCAAGTGCCAGATAATGTTTTTATTGATATTGACAATATTAAAAATTATCGTGATGACCAATTAGTAATTATCACAACAGGCAGCCAGGGAGAAGCGATGTCAGCCTTAACAAGGATGGCAAATGGTGACCACAGAAAAGTAACCATTACTCCAAATGATATGGTAATTATTTCAGCAACGCCAATTCCTGGAAATGAAAAACTAGTTTCCAAAGTAATTGATGAATTAATGAAAATTGGAGCAGAGGTAATTTATAGTTCACTTGCTGATATTCACGTATCAGGACACGCATGTCAAGAAGAACAAAAATTGATATTAACATTAGCAAAACCAAAATACTTTATTCCAGTTCATGGGGAATATAGGCAATTAATTGCACATAGTGAAACTGCTAAAAAAATAGGAATTGAAGCAAAAAATATTTTTGTGATGACCAATGGTAGAACTTTGGAATTAAATGAAGAAGAAGCAAAACTAACCACTCAAGTACCAAATGGAAAAGTATTAGTAGATGGACTTGGAGTAGGAGATGTTGGTAATATTGTTTTAAGAGATAGGCAGCATCTATCACAAGATGGTTTAATTGTAATTGTTATGACAATGGATGCAACAACAGGAGAAATTGTTTCAGGACCAGATGTAGTATCTAGAGGATTTGTATATGTAAGAGAATCTGAAAACTTAATGGATGAAGTAAAAAAAGTAATTCGTGATGAAGTGAAAAAATGTGAACAAAATCATATTCGTGATTGGGCAACAATTAAATCTAATGTGAAAGATACTTTAAGAGACTATATTTTTGAAAAAACAAAGAGAAACCCAATGATTCTACCTATTATTACTGAGGTATAATATAAGAAGAAGGAGAAGAAAAAATGAATTATCAAGATTTAGCTAATTTAATTTTTCCAGATGCCAAGCCAATTTCCTATTATGAGGAAAAATATCCACCAAGAAATTTAAAAGAAGGTGCAATTGTTACAAGATTTGCACCAAGCCCTACTGGGTTTGTTCATATTGGTGGCCTTATGCAATGTGTTATCAACAGACATTTAACCAATCAAACTCAAGGTGTATTTTTATTAAGAATTGAAGATACCGATCAAAAACGTGAAATTGAAAATGGAGTAAAGCAAATTGTAGACGCTATTTCCGATTTTGGAATAGAGTTTGATGAGGGTATGATTAATGAAACAGAAGAAAAGGGAAACTATGGTCCTTATAAACAAAGTAAAAGAGCAGATATTTATCAAGCATATACCAAATACCTATTACAGCAAGGAAGAGCTTATCCATGTTTTGCAACTCCAGAAGAGTTAGAAGAGATGAGAAAAAAGCAAGAGGCAGCCAAAATTAGAACAGGATATTATGGGGTATGGGCAAAATACAGAAACCTATCTGTGGAAGAAGCAGCTCAAAAAATAAAGAATGGGGAACCATATATCATCAGATTTAAATCTATGGGCAATGAAGAAAAGAAAATTAGACATCATGATGTAATTAAAGGCAATATTGATTTCCCACAAAACGATCAAGATATTGTAATTATTAAAGCTGATGGCCTTCCAACTTATCATTTTGCACATGCAGTAGATGATCACTTAATGAGGGTAACTCATGTCATTCGTTCAGATGAATGGGTGTCTTCTATTCCTTTGCATTTGGAATTATTTCAAGCACTTGGATTTCAAACTCCAAAATATTGCCATTATGCACCAATCTTAAAAGAAGAAGATGGGAAGAAGAGAAAAATTAGCAAACGTAAAGATCCAGAAGCGGCAGTGAGTTATTATCATGAAGAAGGAATTCCAGCAAAAGCAGTTTGTGAATACTTAATGAATATTGGAAATTCTAACTTTGAAAGTTGGAGAAGACAAAACCCAAATAGCCCAATGGCAGAATTTCAGTTTGATATTAGCAAAATGAGTGTAAGTGGCGCTATTTTTGATATGGTAAAATTACTGGATGTTTCTAAAAATGTGATTTCAAAATATAGTAAGGAAGAAATTTATGAAGAATCTTTAGCATGGGCAAAGCGCTATGATAAAGAATTAGAAAATTTGTTACAAGATAGGGAATATTCTCTTAAAATTTTTGGAATAGAAAGAGGAAATAGTAAGCCTAGAAAAGATATCGCAAAATGGTCCGAAGTAAAAGATGCTATTTCCTATATGTATGATGACTATTTCTTTTCGGCAAAAGAAGAATTTACTTATGCTAAGATTGATGACAAACAGGAAATTCAAAAAATCCTAAAAACATACCTAGAAAAATATTTTGACATAGCAGATGATAAACAAACTTGGTTTGATAGAATCAAAGATTTATCCCAAGAATTAGGCTATGCAAGAGAAGTAAAAATGGCAAAGCAAGAGCCAGAAAAATGGCCTGGTCATGTAGGAGATGTAAGTACTGTATTAAGAGTAAGTTTAACTGGAAGACAAAATACACCAGATCTTTACGAAATTATGCAAGTACTAGGAAAAGAAAGTGTTACTAAAAGAATTCAAAGAATCCTTAGCTAAAAAGAAAAATGAATCAGAAATTTCCTTAAGAAGGGTGGAAATTTTTATGGAATATGAAGTAGGAGATATTGTAAGAACAAAAAAACAGCACCCTTGTGGTAGTAAATTATGGGAACTAACGAGGGTGGGAGTAGACTTTAAATTAAAATGCCTTGGTTGTGGTCATGTTGTAGTATTAGAAAGACCAAAAGCCTTAAAAGCAATTACTAAAAAAATAAAATAAAAAACCCAGCGATTTACGCTGGGCTTTTTTTAGAGCTTTTTAATGCAAAACAGGTAATAATCAGACGGGAATATGACACCCATCAGGCAGCGCACCTTCTTGATCTAAGAAAAAGTCTCTTACGAATTTTTCGCCAAGACCAAAATCGTCAAAACAGACAACGACCTTGTTTGCCTTGCAACGGCTAAAATCCTGTGAACCAGGAAGTGCATTCCTTCGAGGATATAACCACTTAAAAGAGTGGAAAGCTGCCTCCGCATTCTCAGTAGAATCGAAAGATACGGTCACGAATTTCCGTTTTTCCATAGAAAAAGCTCCTTTCCAAAAATAAATTTTACTCTTGTTTTAAGAGTATATTCTAAAATTATAACACATAATGAACTAATAGTCAAATATATTTTTCAATTTCCTCCCAAACTTATGAAAGAAATGTGATAATGTCTTAAGTAAAGAAATGAGAAAATGTCCCAACTAAAAAATATTTGTTCTCTTAAATGATATAATTAAAAACATCATTTAAAACTAAGGAGGACAATATGAGAAA
>CALYAE010000030.1 GCA_944393435.1 uncultured Clostridia bacterium | reverse complement strand
AGCAATTATTTTCTTCTAAATTTTAAACTTTAACAATATACAATCTATATTTGTATAGTTTTGTTGATATCTAAAAAAAGTAAACCATAATCTTTTTATAATATTTATAAAAAGATTATGGTTTACTTTTTTTCTATATTAATCATTTTAATTATTGTTCTTTATGGTTCTTTGTTGAACGAATTGTGCCAGAATTGCGCCCAAAACATTTAATCAATTTTTAAAACCATTGTGGCTGTAAAGAAAGAATTTACAACATTATGCCATTTGCTGTGTCCTGACATGACCTTTCCTCCTTCTTCATTTTTAATTCTCAAACATTTTATCATACTTTTTTTATTTTGTGTAGTATTTTATAAATATTTTTTGAGTTCTACTTATGCCAGTATTATACATATCTTCTTTTAAAACATATTTTTGTATTCACATCAAAATTGACTATCTAATTTTTGTCAATACTTAATTCTAAATTTATTATATTATTTTTTTGTATGGCAAACAAGCGAAAACGATATGATTTTTTAAAAAATTAGCAGTTAGGCTTTCATAATAATGTTTGCCTTCTGCTTTTCTCATTAAATAATATTTATAAACTGGATGATTAGGACATTGATGACCTAATTTCACTACCATTTGACTTATGTTAAACAATATCCATCTTGCATATTTATTTCCTCTTTTAGATATTGCCCCATGAACAAAAAATAACTTTGCTAACCTGTAACAATCCTTTTTATCTGTTTTTGTTTTTCTAATAATATCATAATTATTTTTAGTTGTTAGACTATTGATAACTAATGTATCAAAACCATCTTCTTTGAAATATCTTTCAACTGGTAAATGGTATATTCCTGTTGATTCCATAAATACAGTTAAATTCTCTGGAAAAATTCTGTTTATTTCTTCTTTTATCATTTTTAAATCTTCCGAATTTAGATGTAAACTCTATTATTTACATCTAAAAATACACCTGTAATTTATTGCTTAAGTTTAAGGGCTTTCACGTATTGAAGTGGATTTTACTATATCATTTTCATCAAAATAAACTTCAAATATATAAAACTTTCTATGACCGCCTGTTATATGATTAGTTATTGTTCCTGCAGAATAAAAATATACATCTCCATCTTTATCTGTTTTTTCTCCTAATAGTTCCTCAATCTGCTCTTTTGATAATCCAATAAGACTTTTATTATCATTCATTTTTTTCATTTCTATATAAGTGTCATCTGGTCTTGCACTTATATAATTAAACCATAAAGGGCTCGAGATAAAGAAAATACCCACCCAAATAACTATAACTACATTTTTTATCTTTCTATATTTTCGTTCTTCTATTACTATTTTTCTCTTTATCAAAAATATTATTATAGCAGATAGTATGATGCCTACTATATATGGTAATAATATTACTAAAAAAGAGTAACTTAACATTAAAACAACTAAAATAACTCCCATTTTATTACCTCTATAAATTACTATTTTTCTAAAACTCTAAATTATAATTTATATTACTTCTCAATATTTTTCTAAATCTCTCATATATCTTTTTTTAAGTATTGCAACTTTTTATTCTAATACTAATGCTTTTTCTCTAAACATAATAATTCCTCCTAAATTTTAAACTTATTCTTCTTACATATTTTCATACAAAGGTATAATGAAATTCAATTCCGTTTCTACTGTATTAGATGCTTCATAAATTTGTCTCATGTTACTTGCTTCTGATTGAGGTGCCAATAAATTCTGCATATATTGATGGGTATATAGTTCACCATCTTGATTTACAACATCAAACTTTTGCAAATATAGCGTATTTTGTCCAATATCAATATAACCTACTTTTACAAAGTTGATTCCTCCCATTAATGCTTTTTCCAAAGAATCCCATCCTTGTTTATATGCATAGTCAGCTGCATTTTGTAATATCTCTTCTTTGGAATTTCCAGTTGCTCTGATATTAAATGGATTATACACAGTAATACCATTGTACTCATAACCTTTTGATAAAACAGTTCCGCTTCTCCCTTGTTCTTGTATTAGCCTAGATGTAACAAAATAAGGGTCTATATTTGCTTTTTCTCCTGCTTGAATTAAGGCATTAGCAATACTGTCCCCAGCTAAAAAAGTATCTTCTGTTAGTGACTTAATTCCCTCTATGGTATGTGCTCCTTTTGTATATTTTAATTCTAAAAATTGAAATATCTGGTCTTCGACTAAAATATTTCTTGGATCCATTTGATGTCTTATTGCTGTATCTGAAGCACAAAGCCATGTTCCATTATCAAATCTTTTATCTTTATCAATTTCACATCTCCAACTTTCTGGATACTCGGAAGAATCTGGAATCAGATTAAGAGGATTCGTCCTTAAATCAGAATGCCCCTCATTTGCAATTACTTCTTCCCAATTAAGTCTTGTATAAAATAAAGTAAAAGTCCAATTTGGATGGATTGTTTGCAAGTTATCAATCAGTTCCTTATAACCTGGATATTTGTCTGCATCTAAATTTGTCCCATCATACATTTCATATTTTTGCTTACCCTCTTCTACTTTAATAATTAAAATTGATATTACTGTCACTAGGATAATTAACATGATTACAGAAAGTATTTTTATTTGTATTGGTATGGATTTTATGAAATTTTTTGCGTTATTTATAAAATCATTTATTTTTTCATATTGGTTTGTTTTCATGTTTTATCATCATCCTATTTAAATTTTTCTTTTTAATCTTAGTGTATTTAATATAACTGTAAGACTACTAAATACCATCGCCAAACTTGCAATCATAGGGTTAATAGATATTCCTATTGGTTTTAAAAATCCAATTGCAATTGGTATCATAAGCAAATTGTAAAAAAAGGCCCAAAATAGATTTTGCTTGATTGTTCGAACTGTTTTTTCACTAATTTGGATTAAATTCAAAATAGAATTCAAATCATTCTTTGTTAGAATAACCTCTGAAGAATCCATTGCAATATCAGTTCCACTTTGCACACTGACACCAATATCACTATTTGCTAATGCTGGACTATCATTAATTCCATCTCCACACATCATGACATAGTTTCCCTCTTGTTTTAGCTCTTTAATAATATTTGCTTTCTCAGATGGCAAGACATTTGCAATTACTTTAGTAATCCCTAACTGGTTTGCTATTGTTTCAGCGGTTTGCTTATTATCTCCTGTTAGCATAATGGTTTGAATTTGCTTTTGTTTTAGCTTACTAATCACTTCTTTTGCATTTTCTCTTACAATATCATTAACTCCAATTAAAGCGATAATGGTTTGTTCTTTGATCACATAAACGATACTATTTCCCTCTTCAGATAATTTCTTTTCATCATCTAAATAATGATTTTCGATATTTTCTTTTTCTACTAACTTTCGATTTCCCACCATAACAGTTTGTGAATCAATTTTTCCTTTAATTCCGAAACCAGGAATATTTTCAAAATCATCTATTTGCAATTTTGTAATATTATTTTCCTCTAAATAATCTGTAAATGCCTTTCCAATCGGATGAGAAGACTTGCTTTCTAAACTTCCTACTAGTTGTAGTAATTCTTTTTCTTCTAAATCAGTATAAGAAGCAATTTTTGCGATTTTTAATTTTCCATAAGTTAAAGTTCCTGTTTTATCAAAAACAACGGTATTTACTTTAGAAGCATTTTCTAAAATTTCACTTTTCTTAACTAAAATCCCATGACTTACACATAACCCTTCACTTACAACAATGGCAAGAGGAGTAGCTAGTCCCAAACTACAAGGGCAAGCTACTACTAGTATTGTAACAAATGTGATAATAGCATTTGAAGTTCCTAGCCCCAATAACAAATAAGCTATCAAACTAATAATTGCAATTCCAATCACAACAGGTACAAAATAGCCAGAAATCTTATCTGCAATTTTAGCAATTGGTGCTTTGGTATTACTTGCTTCAATAACAGCTCTTACAATCTCAGAAACCGTAGAATCTTTTCCAATTCTTTCTGCTTGATATTTTAAAAAGCCATCATAATTCATACTACCTGCAATTACAGTATCTTCTACTTGCTTTTGGACTGGTTTGCTTTCTCCTGTAATAAAAGATTCATCTAAATGTGCTTTTCCTTCTATAATTTTCCCATCTACTGCAATTTTTTCTCCTGGTTTTGCAACTACAATCATTCCTTTTTTTATTTCATCTAGAGTAACTATCTTTTCTTTTCCATCTATTTCAATAGTTGCTTGGTTTGGAGTAATTTGTACTAGTTTTTGGATGGCTTCTTTTGTTTTATCTTTACTAATTCCATCTAAATATCTACCAAGTTTGATAAAATAAATGACGATAGCAGAAGATTCAAAATATAAATTCATCGTATAAGCATGGTTTCCTTGTAAAATTTGGTACATTCCATATAGGCTATAAGCAAAACTACTGATTACGCCAATCATAACCAGAGTATCCATATTAGGAATTCCATGAATCAAATTCTTATACCCATTTTTTAAAATATCATATCCATATACCAAAAAGCAGATTGTTAAAATAAGAAGTGTCACAGTATAGATCGTTGGGTTTTGGTGTGGATTCAAAATTTCGAAGGTAGGAAGATGTATCATGTGTCCCATAGAAATATACATTAAGATAATCGCCAAAATGGTAAAAATGATAAATTTTATTTTTTCATTTTTATTTTGCTTTTCCATTTTTATCTCTTTAAAAATTCCAGCACTCTTAAAACCCGCTTGTTTGATATATTTTTCTATTTTTTCTTGATTTAAAATCGTTTCATCATAATCCACTGTGACATTTGCCATTACTAAATTTACATTTGCATTAATAATTCCGTTTTGTTTGTTTAAATATTTCTCTAGCCCATTAGAACAACTGCTACAAGTCATTCCTTCTACTGATAAAATAATGTTTTTCATATCTAGTAAATTCCTTTCGCTTTTTTTCAAAATTTATTTTACTTCAAAGCCAAGGTCTTCTATTCTTTCTTGTATTATATTTTCTTGCATGGTATCATTTCCTTTTACCAAAACTGTTCCTTCTACATGGCTTGCTTTTACCTCTTCTACACCTTCTAGACTACTTAAAGCATTTACTATTCTGTTTTCACAGCCTTCACATACCATTTTCTCTACTTTTAATTTTAATTCTTTCATACTTTATTCTCCTTCATTTAATAGATTTTCAAATTTATCACTAAATTCTTTTTTATATTTTTTTAAATTTACTGGCTTTAACTTTTGATCTGTAAAACAATGCTTGGTTTCTCCTTCTAATACAAGTTTTCCAGTTTCTTTTTCATTTACCTCATATCCGACTGTCATTCTTACCCCTGTATATTCTTTTATATAAGGTTTTATCAAAATAGTATCTCCAAAAGTAACATGATATTTGTAAGTACAGTCTACACCTAAAACTGGTATTGTAACACCATTTTCTTCTAAAAGCTCAAAAGGCATATCAATGCTTCTTAACCAGTCACATCTTGCTTCTTCTAAAAATCGAATATAATTAGAATGATGTACCACTCCCATTTTGTCTGTTTCATAATAATTAATTGTTCTTTCAAATGTATAGTTCATTTTTCTTATCCTTTCTTTTTTATTTTTCTCATCAAGTTTACCTCACAATTTTCGTAAAATATATTATCATAAAAACCAAAAATTAACAATTCTTATCTTTTTTAAATTTGGAACCTTTTTCTATTTTCTTAATATTTTATAATAGGAGGGAAAACAATGGAAGATTTAAGTTCAAGAATTAAGAGTGGCTTTTCCTGAACCGACTTGGTCCAAGAATCGCCACAAATTCGTTATCACGTAGATTAAAACTTACATTATCTAATGCCTTTTGAATTAAATTTCCGGTTTGATATTTTTTACAAATATTTTTAATTTGCAACATAAAAAATAGCATTCTCTCCTTTTGCACAAGTTTTTTTATTATACTTTTTCTTCTTTTCTTAAGTTTAATGCCTCTACTACCTTGTCTAATTGATCTCTAATTGGAATATGTTGTGGACATACAGTTTCACATTTGCCACATTTAATACATTCTGTTGCATGGTTTAGTGCATGTCTTCCAACAAGCCATTCTTCTCTTTTCTTTGCTGCTTCTAGATTTTGGTATAGAGTAAATTCATTCATTGCTGTAAAAGTATCTGAAATTCCAATCTTCATAGGACATACTTTTGCACAATAGTTACAAGTTGTGCATGGAATTAAAGGAATCTTTTTTAAGATATTTTGTGCTTCTTCAATCGTTTGCATTTCTTCTTTGGATAATTTTTTAAAATCTTTCATAAAAGATATATTATCTTCCATTTGCTCAATATTACTCATTCCTGATAATACTGTAATAACTCCTTCTAAATTAGCAGCAAACTTAATTGCCCATGATGCAACAGATACATTTGGGTTTGCTTTTTGGAAGAGATCTTGAATTTTTTTTGGAGGGTTTGCAAGTAAACCTCCTTTTACTGGTTCCATGATAATGACTGGTTTTCCATGTTTTCTAGCCACTTCATAACATGCTTTTGATTGGATAGCTGGGCTTTCCCAATCTGCATAATTAATTTGTAATTGTACAAAATCCATTTGTGGATGTTTGGTTAAAATTTCGTCTAATTCTTCCGGAGTAGAATGAAAAGAAAAACCTGCATGTTTTATTTTTCCTTCTTTTTTCTTTTCTAAAATCCAATCCCACATTTCAAAATCATCAAATGCTTTTGTTCTTCTATCTCCTAAATTATGTAATAGGTAAAAATCAAAATAATCTGCTCCTGTTTGTTTTAAAGAAGTTTCAAATTGAGAAATAGCATCTTGTCTTGTTTTACAATTAATCCATGCTGCATTTTTAGTAGCAAGCTGAAACTTTTGCCTTGGATATCTTTCTACTAAGGCCTGGCGAATAGCATCTTCACTTCCTGCATAAGCCCAAGCAGTATCAAAATAAGTAAAGCCTGCTTCTAAAAATTTATCTACCATGACTTTTGTTTGTTCAATATCAATTTTTCCATCTTTTTGAGGTAACCTCATTAATCCAAATCCTAATTTTTTAATTTCTTCTCCTAGATATGACATTTGTTTCACAACCCTTCTTTTTTATTTTATATTGCAATTATATCATTGGAATTGATTTTTTAAAATATCTTTTACATTATTTTTCTATTCTATCTAACATTTCTAATTCCAATATCTGAAACAAGATTAGAAACATTGTATAAAAATAAGGTTTCATCAATTTCATTTTCGGTGCAATAATCACTTAAAGGTAAGTTATAATATCTTGGATCAAGAAAGTGAACTTCTTCATAATTCTGACATAAGAACTGTGCCATAATATGAGCATAAGAGTCTTTTATTACTAATAATTTTTTTCCATTTTTGACTTGTGTTTGAATCACTACTTTTGCATGATTTCCATTTAAGAAATACGAATACTTATCTTTTTTCTCCAAATATTGACTATTAAAAATAGAATTGTATACTTCTTGGTCATACTCTCCTATTACATTTGTGTTAACTTTATTTTTGTATACAGTAATTTTATCTTGCTCCTGCCCTGGTACTTGTGCTTTAGAGTCAAAAGTTCCTAAAAAGTCTGTGGATACTGTTTCTTTTCTAAATTCTGATAAAGAGATAGGTTCTACATTAGCTGTTTTACAAAATGCTTGATATAACAAATAGGCCCCTTCACTTGTCATATGATGATCTGTTTTAAAATATAACTGAGTGATAGAATTATTTTCTTTTAGGCTAGGAATTACATCAATGGTTTTAAGATTTTTACAAGCTGAATAAGCCTCATGAATAATGGCATTTTGATCTACTTTTTCTACATGAGTTGGTAATTTATCTTGGTTAATATAAATAGAATTTGGTGCTAATAAAAAATATGTTGGAAGCCCTGTTTTAGCTGCAAAGTTGTCCATCGTATTCATTGCTATTTGAAGGTTTTGTCTTTCTTCTTGCGTATATTCAAACTTTTCAAATAGATAGCCATCTTTTCCAATATACACACCATTGTTTTCTGTTTTTCCAGTAGATAACTGTATAGCTGAATTTAATTTTAGCCAAAAATTACGAAATACAAAATGATCATTAATATAGGTATCCAATTCTTCTGAATATTTACCACTTACTAAATCTTCAAAAGCAAATTTGGGTATCTTTGCTAAATATCTGTTCTCTTGTTCTGAAAATACTTTATTGGGAAGTAAAAAATTCAAAATGATTAAAACCAGCCATATAATCATAAAGATTAGAAAAAATATTTTACCTTTCATAATTCTCCTTTCCTTTTAAAAACGAAAATATAGAAATGGGTTAAAAGAATTGCTCACTAAACTTGCTGTTGATAAAAGAAAAATTGCTACATATCCTAAACTTGTAATAAATTCTAATGTTTTACTATTTTTCCTATCTATTTTTTCTTTTAATTTTTTCCATAGTGGAATCGAACATATTATACCAATTAAAATCATAAAACCATAATTCTGTAAATAATAAAGTGCTTCATGATTTACAAGGTTATGATTGATAAACATTGCTTTGATATATTCTCCCACTCTTGCTAAATCTTCAAAAGCAAAAATTGCCCAACTTACTAGAATTAGAATAATAGCATATAGATGTCTTATCAGTTTTGGTAATTTTTCTAATAGCTTTAACAAGAATAATTTTTCTAAAATCAAAATAACTCCAAAATAAACGCCCCATAAAATAAAATTCCATGAAGCACCATGCCATGCTCCTGTTAAAAACCAAACAATTAAGATGTTTCTCATTTGAATGACAAATCCTCTTCTATTTCCGCCAAGTGGAATATATACATAGTCTTTAAACCAACTACTTAGCGTAATATGCCATCTTCTCCAAAATTCTGTAATACTTTTTGAAATATAAGGATAGTTAAAGTTTTCATCAAATTTCATGCCAAAAATTTGAGCTAGTCCAATTGCCATATCTGAATATCCACTAAAATCAAAATAAATTTGAAGTGCAAATGCAATAATTCCTGTCCATGCAAATAGCACACTTAATTCTGAATAGTTTCCAATTTCGATTGTATTCCATAAAGCACCAACATAGTTAGCAATTAGTACTTTTTTTCCAAGCCCTATAATAAAACGTTTCATTCCTAATGAAAAATTATCCAAACTAATATTTTTAGTTTCTAGTTCTTCGTCCACTGTTTCATAACGTACAATTGGTCCTGCAATAATTTGTGGGAATAAAGTGGTATAAGTTAAATAATTATAAAAACTTTTTTCACACTTTACAGTCCCTCTATAAACATCAATAATATAGGATAGGGATTGAAATGTATTAAAAGATACTCCAATTGGAAGCGGAATATGGAAAAGTGGAATAGAAAGTCCTGTTAGCTGATTTATGTTAGCTATAATAAAATCTGCATATTTAAAAAAAAATAGGATTCCTAAATTAACTACCACATTAATCATTAAAAACAAAACTTTTTTCTTTTTATTGTTTTGATATTTGGTAATTTTTTTGCCACATATAAAATCCATAACAGCAAGTACTAACATGATAAAAATGTAGCGTATCTCGCCCCATGCAAAAAACACTAGGCTTGCTAATATCATAACTGCATTTTTAAATTTACTTGGTACAATAAAATAAATAAGTAGCATAATTGGTAGGAAAATATATAAAAATACAATACTACTAAATTCCATTTTTAGCTTCTCCCATCTTAGTGTTTTTCTAGCTAAAAGAAAAGTTGCCTAATATTTTTAATGGCAACTATTCTTATTTTTTAAAGATAATAACTTCATTATTCAATAAGTGCTTCTAAATCTGCTGCATTTTCGGAGATGATTAAATATACATAATTTCCTTTTACTCCGATTTTTCTTTGCTTTACTAATTCATACTGTTCTGGTAAATAGGTAGCCCATTGCGCCTCATAAGAAGTTCCATATTGTTCTACTTTTGTTTTAACACTATCTACTGCACCTTCTGCTGCTTTTATGACTAAATACATACTAGCTTGTACATTCATCATAGGCATTTTTCCAATTACTTCGTCTACTTCTTCTGGACTAATTTGATACATAGTTTGCAATGTTTCCTCTGTAATATCTACTGTGGCAAGTTCATTAAATGGTTCCTTTTCTGAAAGAGTTGTATTTAATGCTTGTAGATCAATCGTTACATTTTCCTCCTTATTTTGATTTAACAAGAAATAAATACCTACTATGACTGCAACTACAACGATTAAAACAATAAGACCATAAATTACTTTTTTGTTCATTTTTTGTTACTCCTTTCTTCTTTTGATTTCAAAATTAGTCTACCATATTCTCTTATTAAAATCAATCTTTATTTTATCCTAAATGTAAAAATTTATACATTTTGAATGTGTGCTTATACTCCAACAATCGAAAAACCATTGTCTACATGAATTACTTCTCCTGTAATAGCACTTGACATATTACTAAATAAGAAACTTACGGTATCTCCTACCTCTTTTGTTGTTACATTTTTATGAAGAGGTGCTCTTTGTTCTACTAAATCCAAAATACTTCCAAAATCTTTAATTCCTTTGGCAGATAATGTTTTAATTGGGCCTGCTGAAATTGCATTAATACGAATATGATCTTTTCCTAGATCTCTTGCTAGGTAGCGAATACTTGCCTCTAATGCTGCTTTTGCAACTCCCATCACGTTATATCCCTCTACTGCTTTTTCTGAACCAAAATAAGTTAAAGCTACAATACTTGCATTTTCATTTAACATATTTTTTTCTTTTGCAATTCTACTAATAGCTACTAGTGAATAAGCACTTACATCAGATGCATGAGCAAACCCTTCTCTACTTGTAAAAATAAAATCATTTCTTAAATCTTCTGTATTTGCATGAGCAATACTATGTAAAATTCCATCTACGCTTCCATGATTTTGTTTGATTTTTTCTAGACATTTAGCAATAGATTCATCACTTGAAGCATCACAATCATAGGCTTTTGTTCCTGGCATTTCAGAAATTAATTGCTCTATTTTTTCTTTATTCTCCATGCTACCATAAGTAAAGATCACTTCCGCTCCATTTTCATAAGCAGATTTTGCTGCTCCCCAGGCAATACTCCATTTGTTTCTAATCCCCATAATAATTACTTTTTTTCCTTCTAATAACATTGTTTTCCTCCTTTTTCTATGGTGAACTCTCCCATATTTCTAAATTTTTGATAACGGCTTTCTACGAGTTCTTCTTCCGTTTTTGCTTTTAGCTCTTTTATTTGTTTTAAAATTTCTTTTTTTAAAGATTTTGCTGTTTTTTCAAAACTTTCTTCGATTTCTCCTTTTGGCTCTTTAATAATATGATCAATTACTTTTAAATCATATAAATCTTTTGCCGTTAGTTTCATTACTTCTGCTGCTTCTTTGGCTCTAGAGGCATCCTTCCATAAGATGCTTGCATATCCTTCTGGTGATAAAATGGAATAAATTGCATTTTCTAACATGAGTACTGTATTTCCAACACCTAAAGCTAGAGCTCCTCCACTAGACCCTTCTCCAATGACAATACTAATCACTGGTACTTTTAAAGTTGCCATTTGAAGCATAGAACTTGCAATTGCTTCTCCGTTGTCCTTTTTCTTCTGCTTCAATTCCTGGATAAGCACCTTTGGTATCAATAAAAGTAATAACTGGTCTTTTAAATTTTTCTGCTTGTTTCATAAAACGAATCGCTTTACGATAACTCTCTGGATTTGGCATACCAAAATTTCTTTCAATATTTTCTTTGGTTGTTCTTCCTTTTTGTTCTGCTATTACCGTAAAGTTTTGTGTTCCTATTTTTGCTAGTCCACAGACAATTGCTTTATCATCTTTACCATTTCTATCACCATGTAATTCCATGAATGTATCAAAAATAGCTTCTACATAATCTAAGGAAGTTTTCCTTTTTGGATTCCTTGCAATTTCTACCTTTTCCCATGCAATTTGCTTTTTCACTTTCTTCTCCTTTTCTTTTTATCATTTCTTAAAAGATTTTAAATTTTATGATATTGAATTAATTGGTATAAAGTATCTTTTAAATCTTTTCTCTCCACAATTTTATCAATAAAACCATGTTCTAACAAGAACTCAGCAGTTTGAAATCCTTCTGGCAGCTCCTCTCCTATTGTTTGTTCAATCACTCTTTTTCCTGCAAATCCAATCATTGCCCCTGGCTCTGCAAGCACAACATCTGCAATACTTGCAAAAGAAGCTGTAACACCTCCATAAGTTGGATCTGTTAGTACAGAAATATATAATATTCCTGCCTCATTTAATTTAGCAATTGCTGCTGTTGTTTTTGCCATTTGCATTAAAGAAATAATTCCTTCTTGCATTCTAGCACCACCAGAAACACAAAAAATGATGAGAGGAAGTTTTAGCTTGATTGCTTTTTCAATAGAATACGTAATCTTTTCTCCTACCACTACCCCCATACTTCCCATCAAAAAGCCACTATCCATCACACAAATTACTACTTTTTCTCCATGAATTTCTCCAATTCCACAACCAACTGCCTCTTGAATTCCAGTCTTCTCACGTAATTGTTTAATCTTTTTTGGATAATCTGCTAAATTTAATGGATTTGTTGTGTCATAATTTAATTCAAATTTTTGATATGTTCCTTGATCTATGACAGTTTCTATTCTTTTATTAATATGCATTCTAAAATAGGCACCACAATTAGGACAAATACTATCATTATTTCTTACTGTTTCTTTATATAAGATTTCTTGGCATTTGTCACATTTAATCCATTTCCCAATTGGAATATCTACTTTATGCTCTATTTTTTTGGCGCTTGGCTCTCTTTTTCTAATTTTATCTACAATCATAGTTTATTCCTCTTTTTGTAAAATTTCCTTATCTATAAAAGAAGTATCAAACTTTCCTCTTATAAAATTAGGATTTTTAATAATTTTAAATAAAAAATCAATATTAGTATCTACACCCTCTATTACAGTTTCTTCTAAAGCTCTTTTCATTTTACTAATTGCCTCATTTCTCGTTTCACCATAAGTAATAATTTTAGCAATCATAGAATCATAAGTAGAAGGAATTACATATCCTTCATAAATTGCGCAGTCAATTCTAATTCCGTTTCCTCCTGGCAAGTTAAGCCCTGTAATCGTTCCAGGAGAAGGTCTAAAATTTTTACTAGGATTTTCTGCATTAATTCTACATTCTATACTATGCCCTCTAAATTCTATATTTTTTTGTTTCCATTTTAATTTTTCTCCTGCTGCAATTTTAATTTGTGCTTTTACGATATCAATTCCAGTTCTCATCTCTGTGATAGGATGTTCTACCTGAATTCTTGTATTCATCTCCATAAAATAGAAGTTTTTCTCTTGGTCAACTAAAAATTCAACCGTTCCACAGCTTGTATAACCAGATGCTTTTGCAGCTTTAATCGCAGCCTCTCCCATTTTTGCTCTTAATTTATCATCGATTGCAGTAGAAGGAGTCTCTTCTATTACTTTCTGGTTTTTTCTTTGTATAGAACAATCTCTTTCTCCTAAATGAATTACATTTCCAAATTCATCTGCTAAAATTTGAATTTCTACATGTCTAGGGTTTTGAATAAATTTTTCAATATATAATTCGTCATCATTAAAAGCAATTTTTGCTTCCTGTTTGACAATTGGATAATTTTTTTCTAATTCTTCTTGATTATAGGCAATACGAATACCTTTGCCACCTCCACCACTAGAGGCTTTTAATAATACAGGATATCCAATTTTGTTAGCCACTTTAATCGCATCACTTAAACTTCTTAGGCTTCCTTCAGAACCAGGAATTACAGGTACTCCTGCTTGCTTCATTAATTCTTTTGCATTGGACTTATTTCCCATAAGTTCAATTACTTTGTAAGAAGGCCCAATAAATTTAATATGAGATTCTTCACAGATCTTTGCAAATTGACTATTCTCTGACAAAAATCCAAAACCCGGATGGATACTATCCGCATTTGTGATATTCGCTGCTTCTATAATATTCTTAAAATTCAAATAACTTTTTACTGAACTTGCTGGACCAATACAAACAGCTTCATCTGCTAATCTTGTATGCATAGCATTTTTATCTGCTTGTGAATATACAGCCACTGTTTTGATATTCATTTCCTTACAAGCCCTTATGATACGGACTGCAATTTCTCCTCGATTTGCAATTAATATTTTGTTCATCTTAAAGATTTTCCTTTCTTCATAATACCTTTTTTATGATACAATCGCAAAAGTTAGCTCTCCTCTTGCTACCACATCTCCATTTACTGATGCAATTGCTTCGCCCACTCCAATGGGACCTTTTTGTTTAATGATTTTCACTTCTAATTTTAACTTATCCCCTGGAAGTACTTGTTTTTTAAATCTCATTTTATCAATACCACCAAATAAGGCATTTTTTCCCTGATTTTCCTGTTTACTTAAGATAGCTACTGCACCAGTCTGTGCTAAACTTTCTGCAATTAGCACTCCTGGCATAATAGGATTTCCCGGGAAATGTCCCTGAAAATACCATTCTGCTTCATCAACATATTTATAGGCAGTGGCCCTCTCTCCTGGAATATTTTCTTCCACCTCATCAATCATCAAAAATGGCTCTCTTTGTGGAATAATTTTTTTGATTTCTTCTTTGTCTAACATCTTTTTCTCCTTTCGATTTACCACAGGGATTTGCCACAGGGACGTTCCTTTTTGGTAAAAATTTTACCAAAAAGGAACGTCCCTGTGGCAAAT
>CALYAE010000029.1 GCA_944393435.1 uncultured Clostridia bacterium | reverse complement strand
GATAGCAAAATTACAGCGACAAGGCCTCTAGATATTTTTATCTTTAATGTTCAAAAAAGTGAGGATATTGTTTTTGAAACTCATTATGAGAGTTTATTATATTTAGAAAAACTAGGCTTTCATGTAAATCCTGTTAAAATTCTATGTAAAACCATGAAAGAAGTAAGACAAGCTATTGAAAAGATAGAGAAGATGCGTGATGATTTAGATTTTGGAATTGATGGGGCAGTAGTGAAAGTAAATGATTTGCTTTTAAGAGAAAAAGTAGGAACCACTTTTAAAACACCAAAATGGGCAGTAGCTTATAAGTATCCACCTGAAAAGAAAGAAACCTTACTAAAAGATATTGTTTGCCAAGTAGGAAGAACAGGAGCCATTACACCAATGGCAATATTAGAACCTGTTTATGTAGCAGGGTCTAAAATTTCTAAAACAACTCTTCATAATGAAGATTATATTAAAGAAAATGATATTCGTATTGGAGATAGAGTTATTATTCAAAAAGCAGGGGATGTAATTCCTGAGGTAGTAGGAGTAAATATAGCAAAACGTGATGGTACACAAAAAGTATTTGAGATGCCAAGAGTTTGCCCTGTTTGTGGTGCAGAAGCAGTAAGAGAACAAGGAGAAGCAGTTGTTCGATGCCTTGGAGTAGAATGTCCTGCAAAATTATATAGAAGCATTATTCATTTTGCTTCCAAAGATGCTATGGATATTGACGGACTAGGAGAAGCCATTGTAGGGGAACTAATAGACAGAAAACTAATTGCCAATATTGCCGATATTTATCATCTTACTTTAGAAGATGTAGCATCTTTAAAAAAGAACGGAAAGAAGTTTGCTCAAAATATGATAGAAGCAATTGAAGAAAGTAAGACCAGAGATTTATATCGATTGATTAATTCTTTAGGAATTAGACATGTAGGGGTAAAACTTGCTAAAACTTTAACCAAATATTATAAAACAATGGATGATCTAATGAATGCATCTTATGAAGAATTAAATTTAATTGATGATGTAGGAGAAATTACCGCAAATACCATTTATGAATTTTTTAGGCAGGATCAAACCAAGGATTTAATTGCAAAGCTAAAAGAAGCTAAAGTGAATATGAAGGTATTAGAAGAAGCGGTAGAAGACGATATTTTAGAAGGAAAAGTTTTTGTACTAACTGGAACACTCCAGCATTATTCTAGAGAAGAAGCAAGTAGTCTAATTGAAAAACATGGGGGCAAAACTTCTGGTAGTGTATCGAAAAAAACAGATTATGTTTTAGCAGGAGAAGATGCAGGTAGTAAACTAAAAAAAGCAAAACTAATGGAAATTCCAATTCTAACAGAAGAAGAATTTGAGAATCTTTTGAAAAGAAAAAATAATTAGGAGCTAAAAATGGACGGAAAATATAACTTTGAAGAATTTTATCAAAATTTAGAAGATGGATATCAAATTTATTTTACTTATGTAAGAAATCGTTATTTACTTTTTAAAACATCAGAAAATTGTTACACACAAAAATTATTGTCGGAACATGAGAAAAATCCACAGCCAAGACATAGCATGATTACTTTTAAAAGAATCAAAGAAATGTTTCCCTATATGCAGGAGATTGAATATAAGACAGGAGTATCTGATTTGTAAAAAAATTCACAATTTTTTTACAAAATCTTGTATTCTTTTTTCGAAATATGGTATATAATGAAATTAGTTAATTATCGAACACGATAAAATTAATAAAACAAAGGAGGAACGTAGATATGTTAAAATCTAACATAGGATGGAGTACAGATGCAAACAATTTTGAAGCAGGAAGAACTTCAGCAGCAAAAGCTGTAGTTGATTTGGTTCAAACAAAGGTGGCTTTTCTTTTTACTTCATGTGATAATGATGTAAAAGAAGTACTAAAAGGTGCAAAAGAAGAGCTTGGAACAGCACCAATTGTAGGGTGTACCTCTAGTGGTGGTATTATTGTTCCAGATGGATTTATTTCATCAGAACATGGATTTGTAGGAATTATGGCAATTGGTGACCCAGATACTACTGTTGGGGTAGCAGGCTCTAAAAAACAAAAATCTGCAAGAGAAACTGGTAGAAAAGTAGCTTTAGAAGCTATGAAAAATGCAGGAAAAGACTGTGCACCAGCTTATTTTTATATGGTAGCAAATCCAGCAGAAGAAGAAGATTGCCTAAAAGGTATTGAAGATGTGATTGGTAGAGTACCTTTCTTTGGTGGAAGTGCTGCTGATAATACAGTAGAAGGAAATTGGAAGATTTTTACTAATGATGATGTATTTTCAGAAGGTGTAGCAATGGCATTTTTCTATACAAATAAACCAATGGCAAATGTCTATACAGGTGCATATCATGAAACAACGAATTCAGGTATTATTACAGAATTAGGTGGAAAAAGAAATTTAAAAGAAATTGATGGAATTCCAGCAATCAAACAATATGCAGAGTGGACGGCAAAAGATCCTAAAAAATTAAAAGGTGGAAACTTATTAACAGAAACTATTTTAAAACCACTTGGTGTAAAGGATAGATTAGGAGATTTAGTAGCAATTCGTCATCCAATGGTGGGCAATGATGATTACTCTATGAATATTGGAAATGATTTAGCTGTTAATACTGCTGTGATTCAAATGGAAGCAACAGTAGATGAGTTAATTGATTCTACCGGAAAAGCAGTGAAAGAAGTAAATAAAGAATTAGGTAATGAAGTAGGTGCTTATCTTCTCGTTCATTGTGGTGGAAGAAAGTTAGGCATTGGTGACAGAATAGAAGAAGTTGTAAAACAATTACAAAAAGAAACCAAAGGTGTTCCATTTATGACAATCTTTACCTTTGGAGAATATGGATCTAAGGAACACGGAGCAAATACTTGTGGAGGTTTAATGTTATCATTCACAGGTTTTGGAAAATGAACTCTTGAGCCTGCTAGCAGGCTTGACAGAAATGTCCGGAACTAAAAAAAACGAAGGAGGAAAAGGTATGAAAAATTTAATTGGATATGAGTGGAAAGATGCTTCTAATAAAGCTATTATTGAGATTGTAAATCCAGCAACAAGTGAACTAATTGATACAGTTCCAAATGTGACTTTAGAGGATGTAGATGAAGCTGTAAAAGTAGCTCAAATAGAACAAAAGAAGTGGGAAAAAGTTTCTATCTATGATCGAGCAGAAAAGTTATATAAATTTGTAGATTTAGTAGAAGAAAATAAAGATAGATTAGCAAAACTACTTTCAGATGAAACAGGAAAACCAATCAAAGAAGCATATAATGAAATAGCCAATGTGAAAATTGGTGTTCGTGGCTTTGTGGAAAGAGCAAAACATTTATATACAGAAAGCATTCCAGCAGGAAGTGAAGCAGGACAAGAAAAAACAATGCAAATTGTGCAAAGAGAACCTCTTGGTGTAGTAGCAGCTATTATTCCATTTAACTTCCCAAGCGACTTATTTTGCCAAAAAGTTCCACCAGCTTTAATGATGGGAAATAGTATTATCGTAAAACCATCTAATTATAATCCATTAACACTAATTGAATATGTAAAATTAATGATTGAAGCAGGGGTACCAGCAGGTTGTATTCAAATTTTAACAGGTGATGGCCCAATTGCAGGACAAGCATTAGCAGGACATCCAGGAGTACACTTAGTATCTTTAACTGGTGGTACAGCAGCAGGAATTCAAACAATGGGAACTGCTTCTAAGAATTTAACACATATCATGTTAGAACTTGGAGGAAATGATGCATTTATTTTCCTAGAAGATGGTGATATGGATTTAGCCGTTAAAGAAACCATTTGGGGAAGATTGTACAATGGTGGTCAAGTATGTTGTGCAAGTAAGAGATTTTTAATTCATAATTCTAGAAAAGCAGAATTTATAGAAAGAATGAAAGAAGTGATTGCAGGGTTAAAAATAGGAGATCCATCTAAAATGGATACAGACATGGGCCCAATGATTAATATGAATGCTGCAAAACGTATTGAAGAACAAGTAAACCAAACAATAGCAGAAGGTGCAACACTTGTATGTGGTGGTAAAAGAGAAGATGCTTACTATACACCAACGATTTTAGATAATGTAACAAAAGATATGGAAATTATGAAAGATATGGAAGTTTTTGGCCCAGTGATTCCAGTACTTGGATTTGACAATGTAGAAGAAGCAATTGCAATTGCAAATCAATCTTCTTATGGACTTTGCGGATGTGTTATTACAAAAGACTATTCAAAAGGTATCAAAATTGCAAATAGGCTAGAATGTGGTGGCGTAATTGTAAATGGCGCAAGTTTCTATCGCTCTTTTGAAATGCCATTTGGTGGATGGAAACATAGTGGTATTGGAAATGAGGGTGTACTTACTACACTAGAGGAAATGTCACGCATTAAAACTGTGATTTTGAAGAACATTTTGTAATAGAACAAGGAGGAAAATAAAATGCCAATTACAAAATTTGTACTAAATGAAACTTCTTATTTTGGTGAAAATGCAAGGAGTGTTTTACCAGAAGAGATTCAAAAAAGAGGATATAAAAAAATATTAGTTGTTACTGATAAGTCTTTATATGAAGTAGGTGTTACCCAAAAAGTAACAGATTTTTTAGATGAAGCAAAAATAGAATATGGAGTATTTCACGAGGTGCTTCCAAACCCACCAATCGAAAATGTAAATGCAGGGCTTAAAATGTGTAAAGAAATAGGAGCAGATTTAATTGTAGCAGTTGGTGGTGGTTCTAGTATTGATACAGCAAAAGCGATTTCAATTGTTATGACAAACCCAGAAAGAAGTGATATTGTATCTTTAAATGGAGCATCTAATACACAAAACAAAGGACTTCCTATTATTGCACTTCCAACTACTGCAGGTACAGCAGCAGAAGTAACTATTAATTATGTTATTACAGATCCAGCAAGAGAAATTAAAATGGTTTGTGTAGATGAACACGATATTCCAATTATGGCAATTGTAGACACAGAACTTATGGCTTCTATGCCGAAATCTATTGCATCTTCAACAGGAATGGATGCATTAACACATGCGATAGAAGGATATATTACTAAAAATAGAAATACCATGTCACAAATGTTTTCTATGAAGGCTATACAATTAATTTATGATAACCTAGAAAAATCAGTAAATGAAAAAGACCAAGAAGCAATTAATAATGTAGGATTAGGGCAATATATTGCAGGTATGGCTTTTTCTAATGTAGGTCTTGGAATTGTACATTCTATGGCACATCAATTAGGAGCGGTGTATGATACACCACATGGTTTGGCAAATGCTATTTTACTTCCAACAGTCATGAGATTTAATGGAGAAGTAAGTTATGAAGAATACAGAGAAATCTTAATACAAGCATTTCATGTAGATGCGACTAAATTTACCAAAGAAGAAGTAATTCATACCTTCTGTGAAAAAATCAAAGATTTGTCTGAAAAAGTAGGAATTACACAAACTGTACGTGATGTGGGAGGAAAAGAAAAAGATATTCCAATGCTTGCAGACAAGGCAATGGAAGATCCATGCAAACCAGGTAACCCAAGAGATGTAACTAAAGAGGATTTTATTCGTCTATATGAAGAAGCTATGTAAATTTTGACTTTTTAAGCAAAATATGCTATAATAAATCTATCAATTTAATTAATTGGAGGAATCACACAATGGAGATTAGGACCCTGAACGAAAAGGAAACGGCGATTTTGGAAGAGATTTTGAAGCCTTATGGTTACAGACTCCAAGGTGGATCCATTGAATTCCGCGAAAGCGGAGAGGTGTGGTGTCACCTGAATCTGTATACTGGCCCAATGACTGGTATCGGACAAAAGCTGGGACAAACCGTTAAGAAGGAGCTGGAAGTTGATAAAGTCTTCTTAGGCTCTGTACAGATCGCTTAAATCCACCTCCAAGCACAATCTCCTAATTAGGAGAAGGACCTCTGCTTTTATGAGCAGAGGTCTAAATTTTGTCATCTATTTTTGGCATTACATTCACAGTTTTCTGATTGGTAAAGGTAACCATTCCGAGGTTTAGCATGATTTGGTTTTTTAATATACTTAACAAAAGTATAATCCACAGGAACATTAGAAGAGCAAGAAGCCTTACTATGATAAGCAGTAATAGAAGCTACTTTGTTAATTGTTTCCTGGGAAGGGGTTACGCCATTGGTGATTAGAATAACATGACTTCCATGAATATCTTTAACATGGAACCAAAGGTCTTCTTTTTTAGCAATTTTAAAAGTTAATTCATCATTTTGTTTATTATTTTTTCCAACCAGTACCTTAAAACCGTCTACTTGATAAATAAAAGGTTCCACCTTTTTAGAAGCAGGATTTACTTTTGTTTTCTTACCTTTTACTTTTTTTGACTGTTCTTTATTTTTTACAGAAAAAGAAGATTGGATTTCTTCATAAATAGCGTCAATATCTTTTATTGTTTTAGCAGCTTGAATTTCATAAATAATACTCTCTATATAGCTAATTTCATGTTCCAATTCTTGTTTTTGCTCTTGCACAATCGAAAAAGTATTTTTAAGTTTATGGTATTTTTTAAAATATTTCTTAGCATTATCACTAGGAGAAAGAGCAATATCTAGTGGAATTTCTATTGGAGTATTATTTTCGTAATAATTGTTTAAACTAACAGAGGAACGATGTTCTTTTCCAATTTGATATAGATAACTTGTTAGTAGTTCACCATACAATTTATATTCCTCCATATAAGAGCAATCTTTTAATTTTTCATTAATACTATCCAATTTTTTGGCTAATTTTTTAGATTTCCCTAGAATGAAAGTTAAAACCTGATTTCGATAAGAAAGAAATTGCTGTTTTTCTTCTTTTTGAGTGTAATAATCATCCAAAAAGAAATTAATTTGCAGAGGATCTTTTTCTAAGCAAGGTATTAATGTATAATCTTGGTTTTCTATACTAATTGCTTTTACTTGATTATCAGAAATTTTAGAAATAAAATCTAAAATATAGCTAGCAACTAAACGATAATTAGTAAGAGTTAGGTTATCTTCTATTTTAAGTGTAGACAATACATTTAAGATAAAAGATTTACTAATTCCTATAAAATTTTCTACAAAAAAATCGGATAGACATAGAGTATTTTCTAATTTTTTTTCCAATTCAGCAAAATGAGAAATTTCTAATTTGTTAGAAATAGGAAGGTGATACTCAGATTTTGGCATGATATCACGATTGGCGCCGGTTTGTTTTGAAAAATGCTTGAAAGCATCGATAATCATATCGTTTTCATCTAATAATAAAATATTACTATGTTTGCCCATAAGTTCGATTACTAATTTTTTACAAACTAATTCATGTTCCTGATCATACCCTGTTAGTTCTAAAGTTACAATTCTTTCTAATCCATTGGTGGAGATACTATTTAATCGAAAACCCATGATGTGTTTACGAAGAAGCATACAAAAATTAGGAGCCACTAAGGGATTTTCTTTTTTTGTTGTTGTTAAATGTATGGAATAGCAATTAGAAGAAATATTAAGGCTTAAAGCATATTGTAAGCTATTTGCATAAATACCAAGTAGAATTTCATGGTCACTTGGTTGATAAATTTTTTGTATTTTTCCTCCTATAAGATTATTTTTTAATTCTGACACTACCGCATTTAAAACTAAACCATCAAAAGCCATATTAAAAAAGTCCTTTCTATATAAGAATAGGCAAATCATAACATATTTTAGTGAAAATATCAACTTTTTCTTATTTTTCTATTGACAGAAAAAAAGAGAGTAGATATAATACAAGCATAGGTCATACAGCACAGGAGGTAACTTTCCAATATGAGTAATGCAGACGTGTTTTTTTCTTCAGATATAAGCTATCAAAATATGACAGATGAAGAATTAATTCAAACAATTCAATCTGGTAATAAGAATGCTCTTGAATATTTAATTAGTCGTTATAAAGACTTAGTAAATATGAAAGTAAGTAAATATTATATGATTGGTGCAGAAAGGGAAGATATAGTACAAGAAGGGCTAATTGGCTTATTTAAAGCAATTAAAAGTTATCAAAAAAATAAACAAAATTCTTTTAAAACTTTTGCTAATATGTGTATTGAAAGACAATTAATTACAGCAATTAAAAGTTCTAATCGTCAGAAACATTTGCCACTGAACTCTTATCTATCTTTAAATACAAATGCTTATGAGGAGAACAATGAAGGGGGAAATAGTGGAGCAGATTTAATGGAAATATTAAATGCAAATTTAATAGAAGATCCATTAGATACCATTACACAAAAAGAATATTATCAATTAATAGAAAATGCAATTGATAAATCATTAAGTGATTTTGAAAAAAAAGTTTTGAATCGATATATGCAGGGAGAAACATATATACAAATTGCTCAAAACTTAGATGCACCTGTTAAGTCAATTGATAATGCGATTCAAAGAATTCGTAAAAAGGCGATGAAAGAAATGCCAAATGAAACGTTTTAAATTAAATAGTTGTCAAACTTTTTTGTTTGACATATATATGCTTCTATAGCTCAGTAGGTAGAGCGCAACCATGGTAAGGTTGAGGTCGCCGGTTCGATTCCGGCTGGAAGCTCCATTTTTTTTGTAAGGGGAAAATAAAATGCAAGAATTAAAGCAAAGAAAATTTACTAATAAAATGAAATGGAGTCTTTTTGTTGCTGTTTTTATATTAGTACTTACAGGTTCAACAGCTGCTTACATGGTGATAAACTATCAAACTACAAAGCAAGCAAGCGCACAAGAACAATATGAAAATACAGTAAAGCAAGAAAATACGGTTTCTATGGAAGAATTAGAAAATGTAGAAAATAAAACCGAAGAAGAGCTTAAAGAATTAAATGAAGAGGAACTTAAAAAAACAGAAGAAAAAGAAAGCCAAAATAAGAATAACACTTCTACTACAACTTCAAAAAAGAAATATTATATTAAAGTAAATTATGGAGCTCAGCTAATAGATGTATATACCTATGATTCCAATGGAAAATATACAAAGTTAGTAAAAACTTTCATTTGTTCTACTGGAACTGCAACACCTACATCAGGCATTTATAAAATACCAGCAAAAGTTACTTGGCTTCATATGTTTGGTGATGTATATGGTCATTATTGTACACAAATTGTAGGAAATATTTTATTTCACTCAGTGCCATACTTAGTAAAGGGAGATCCTAGTACACTAGAATATTGGGAGTATGATAAATTAGGAACGAAGGCATCTATGGGATGTATTCGAATGACAACAGCAGATGCTTTATGGATTTTTAATAATGTATCAGTAGGAACATCAGTAGAATTTTATTCAGATTCTTCTCAATCTTATAGAAGACCAAAAGCTCAAAAAATATCTAATGCACCTGCTAAATTAAGAGGTTGGGATCCAACAGATCCAAATCCAAAAAATCCATGGAAAACTTATCAAGTAGAAGATGATAAAAAAGAAGATGATGACAAGAAAGAAGAGCAAAAACCAGAAGACACTACAAAACCACAAAATCCAAGTTCAGGAGGTAATACACAAACGCCAGAAGAAATTACAGGAGGAAATGAGGAAACAGGAACTGGTGGTAATGAAGAGATAAATATGGGGGCAAATGAAGAAACTACTACTGGTGGAAATGAACAAGAAAATACACAAGAAGGAAATACGCAAGAAAAGCCTCCAGAAAATGAAGAAGATAACCAAGAAAGTCAAGACAATCAGGATAACCAAAATAATCAAAATAGCCAAGATAATCAAGAAGAAACCAACATAAAAGAAAATTAATTATGTGAAAAAAATAAAAATGGAGATGAATTATAATTATGAAGATGGGAATTGTAGGACTTCCTAATGTAGGAAAAAGTACGATGTTTAATGCTATTACCAAAGCAGGAGCAGAATGTGCCAATTATCCTTTTTGTACAATTGAACCAAATGTAGGTGTAGTAGCAGTGCCGGATGAAAGGTTACAGAAATTAGCAGAAATTTATCATCCTCAAAAGGTAACACCTGCTGTAATCGAATTTGTAGATATTGCAGGTTTAGTAAAAGGTGCTAGTCATGGTGAGGGATTGGGCAATAAATTTTTATCTCACATTCGTGAAGTGGATAGTATTGTAGAAGTAGTAAGATGTTTTGAAGATACCAATATTGTCCATGTAGATGGCAATATTGATCCTATTCGCGATATAGAAACCATTAATTTAGAGTTAGTATTTGCAGACATAGAAACAATAGAAAAAAGAATAGATAATACAAAAAAGAAAATTAAGGCAGATAAAAAATATGCACAAGAACTAGAAATTTTAGAAAAAGTAAAAGAGTGGCTATCACAAGGAAAACCAACAAGAACTATGAAACTTAGTGAAGAAGAAAAAGAAATTTTAAAAGATGCTTTTTTACTTACCATGAAACCAATTTTATACATAGCTAATGTTTCAGAAGAACAGTTAAGTAATGCAGAAAATGATGAAAATGTAAAAAAAGTAAAAGAATATGCAAAACAAGAAAATGCAGCAGTTATTCCTTTATGTGTAAAAATAGAAGAAGAACTTGCTTCTTTAGAGGGAAAAGACCAAAAAGAAATGCTAGAAGCATTAGGTTTAGAAGAATCTGGATTAGACAAAGTAATTAAAACAAGTTATGATTTATTAGGACTTATGTCATTTTTAACAGCAGGCGAGCCAGAGGTAAGAGCATGGACCATTAAAAAGGGAACCAAAGCACCACAAGCTGCAGGAAAAATTCATAGTGATATAGAAAGAGGATTTATTCGTGCTGAAATTATGTCATATAACGATCTTGTTCGTGAAGGATCAGCAAATGCAGTAAAAGAAAAAGGTTTAATGCGTTCAGAAGGAAAAGAATATGTGATGCAAGATGGAGATATTGTATTATTTCGATTTAATGTGTGAAAAAATGATAAAAATTACAAAAAAAACTTGACTATTTAAAATAACAAGTATAAAATAACAATGAAGAGAAAAAATAGGTATAATTTTTCTATTTTTACAAATAATAAAAATAACAATAATCGAAAGAAGAGGAGATTGAAAATGATGAAAAACAGAAAAATGATTTTAGTATTTGCTTTAGTAATTGCTCTATTAAGTATTATGGTAAGTTATGTACAAGCTACTGATGACTCTCCATTACAAATTATTAATGGACAAAATCAGCAACAAACAAATGGTAATAATGAAGAAAATACAGCTACGAATAATGAGGAAGCTACACTTCCAGTAATCAATAATGAGGAAACAGGCAATAATACTACAAATACAACTTCAAATGAATCTTTACCTCAAACAGGAGTAGCAGAGAATACAGCATTATTTGTATTTATTGCAATTTGTATTGTATCAGCAATTTATGCTTATATTAAAATTAGAAATTATAAAAATTTATAAAATAAATTTTAGTTTAATAGTAAAAGCAAAAGGAAAAATAATATGTTATATTTTTTCTTTTGCTTTTACTATTGTTCTTTTTCCATTTACATTATTACATGTTAGAAGTGTTAATATTTTATTTTCTCCTACATTTTGATCTGTGCAAGATAAATCATCTGGTTCTACTTCATATTTATCATAAACTGTATAAAGAATTTTTTTGCCATTTAAATCATAGAGCTCAATTGTATCATTCTTTTCTAGTTCATGTAATCTACTAAATAGTTTGTAATCTACATAATTATGCCCAGCAATACATAAATTTCCCACTTCATTTGGCATGGGACCTGCAAAACGGCAAAGAGATATTTTTAATAAATCTCGATCAGTTTGTGACAAAATAGGATAATTGAGATTAATTTTATCAATTTTTATCATTCCAATTACAAAAGGATTTTCGTAACTGACAGCTTGCTTTTCTACTACATGATTAGTAGTTGATGATTGATACAATGTAGTTAGAGTATAATTTCTTAGTAATTGTTTTGAGAGTTTTTCTTGCTCACTTGCAACATAAATTTTAAAGCCTAAAATACCTAAAAAAATGAGAGCCACAAAAAAAGATAGTAAAAATTGAAAACGATATTGACTTAATCCTACTTTCCAGATTTTCTTTTTGTTTTTTAGTTTGCATAAAGAAGTATTTTCCAATTTCTTTTTTTCAGGTTTTGCAATAATTTGGTTCATATTGGATCCTCTCATATAACAGATTTTAGATCATCATTTTAACTTTTTTATTAGTATTAACAATTATTTAAAAAATATTTTAAAAAAGACTGGAAAAATTAAGAAACTATGATAAAATAGGCTATATAAAATTAAGTTTAAGGAGAGTGTATATCATTGCCAAATTTAAAGTATAAAAGGGTATTACTTAAGCTAAGTGGTGAAGCATTGGCAGGAGAAAACAAGCATGGTATTGATGCACAAACATTAGGCAAAATTTGTGATCAAGTGAAAAAATTAATTGAACTTGGTACCGAAGTTGCTATTGTTGTTGGAGGAGGAAATTTCTGGAGAGGAAAATATGGGCATCAAATGGAAAGAACTACTTCAGATTATATGGGAATGCTTGCTACTTGTATGAATGGCTTAGCAATTCAAGATGCGTTAGAAGCAAGAGGCATTTTTACGAGGTTACAAACAGCAATTGAAATGCGAGAGATTGCAGAACCATTTATTAAAAGAAAAGCAACAAAACATTTAGAAAAAAGCAGGGTTGTTATTTTTAGTTGTGGAACAGGAAGTCCATATTTTACAACAGATACAGCAGCAGCTTTAAGAGCAGCTGAAATTGATGCACAGGTTATTTTAGTTGGGAAGACAATTGATGGTGTGTATTCTGATGATCCAAAAATAAATCCAAACGCAGTTAAATATGATAAAATAACCTATTTAGACATTTTAAATAAAGATTTAAAAGTTATGGATTCAACAGCTACTTCTCTTTGCAAAGATAATCATATTCCACTAATTGTATTTGGAATTGATGAGCCAGAAAACATGGTAAAAGCGGTTTTAGGAGAAAAAATAGGGACGTTTGTTGGAGAGGAAGATTAAAAAAATAAATAAAAAAGAATATCAAATTAAAAGGAGAATAAAATTATGATGAATCATATTTATGAAGAAAAAATGAATAAAACTATTAGTGTATTAGAAGAAAATTTTTCAGAAATCAGAGCAGGAAGAGCAAACCCTGCAATTTTAAACAAAATTACAGTGAGTTATTATGGAGTTGTAACTCCCATTAATCAAGTAGCTGGAATTTCTGTTCCAGAACCTAGAATGATTTTAATTCAACCATGGGATGCAAGTATTTTAAAAGAAATAGAAAAAGAAATTTTAAAATCTGATATTGGAATTAATCCAAATAATGATGGAAAAGTAATTCGTTTAACTTTCCCTGAATTGAACGAAGAAAGAAGAAAAGAAATTGTAAAAGATATTAAAAAATTAGCAGAAGAAGCTAAAGTAGCAATTCGTTCTATTAGAAGAGAGGCTATGGATGAGGCCAAAGAATTACAGAAAAAATCTGAGATTACAGAAGATGATTTAAAAAATGAAGAAGAACAAATTCAAAAATTAACAGATAAAAAAGTAGAAGAAATAGATAAATTGCTAGAAGCAAAAGAAAAAGAAGTTATGAATATTTAAAAAAGATAGGGGAACAAAAATGGAAGAAAAAATCATGCCAAAGCATATTGCCATTATTATGGATGGAAATCGCAGATGGGCCAAAGAAAGAGGATTAGATCCAAAATTAGGACATAAAGAAGGAGCAGATAATTTAAAGAAAATTGCCAAATATGCCAATGAAATTGGAATTGAGTACTTAACTGTGTATGCTTTTTCAACGGAAAATTGGAAAAGAACAAAAGAAGAAGTAGGAGCTTTAATGTTATTACTTCAAAAATATGTGGAAGACTTTTTAAAAGACACCAGTAAAAATAATATTAGAATTAAAATTTTAGGAGATATTTCAAAGCTAGAAGAAAGTCTTCAAAAAAGTATTAAAAAAATAGTAGATGCTACGGCAAATTGTACAGGACTTACTTTAAACATTGCTTTTAATTATGGTGG
>CALYAE010000028.1 GCA_944393435.1 uncultured Clostridia bacterium | reverse complement strand
GACTTGCTTCAAATTTTGCTACCCACAAGCCTGATGCGGTACTACTATACTCAAACCCTGGGTGTACTACATATCCATTTGGAAATGTCGTATAATTACTTGTTGTCGTTGCATTATATTCTACTATTGTCTTTCCTGTCGCTCCTGTATTGGTTGTTCCTTGCAAAAACTCGATATTGATTGTTCCTCCTGTCGTACTATTGGTATGATACTCACTTGCTATTTGATATGCATATCTTGGTATCCACACCCACAAGCTGCCATCTTCTGTCATTGCATTTGCCCACTGCTTTGCCTGTGTTTCATTCACCTCTGTTGTCTTGTAATTATACCATTCATCTACACTTTCTGCTTCTACCCAGTCTCCTTGCCCACTATTTGCTGTTTCATCCCATATCACTGGTGTCATTCCTGCTACTAGTTTTGGAGTGTTTACTCCTTTTTCGCTACTGAAACTTCCATCAGATACAATTGGATCTGGTTCTTCTGGGTCTGTTGGTTCTTCTCCAGTTCCTGTATCATTTAATATATTATCTAATTGCCCTACTAAATTTTCTAAGGCCTCCTCTTCTGCTTGCTGTGCTTCATTAAATTTGTTGGCTGCCTCTCTTGCTGTACTAAATATTCCATTATCTCCTAATACGCTATTAATCGTCACTCCCGCCAAAATGAGTAACACCACAATTGTTACTACTAGCGCAATTAAAGTAATACCTTTATTTTTTTCTTTTGTCATTTGCTTTCTTCCTCCTTCACCTTTTTCTTCTTTTGCTTATTTTTCCCTTATCGCACTTCGTTTATTCACTTCTTTTATTTTACCATCTCTTTTTTTCTTTGTAAATTCATTATTTTTTCTAGCTTCACACAAGAAAAAATCTTGCTTTTCTTTTATTTTGAAGCAAGATTTTTACTTCTTCATCTTCTAAAATTAGCTTATTTACTAGCTTTTGAAGTATTTTTTCTATTAGGATTTATTTTCTTTTTTTCTCTGTTACATATTTGTAACATTTTTGTAACATAAATTTAATATTTTTTGTTTGACCTACTTTTGTTATGTGTTGACATAAGAAACTTTTTATGTTAAACTTTATACATATTCTATCCTAGCTATAAGGAGTAATAAAGTATAGCAGAGTTACAAATCTTCTGATTGGTAACTACCATTAGAGGAGGAACATTATGGCGACCATTACTTTTGAGAAACTTTCGGAGGAGACCAGACGGGGGCTAGCTGCTTCTATAAGCGATCGCCCAGCTCTTATTTTACTGGCTCATGATCCATCTTGGCGTGTACGGTTTGAAGTGAGTTTAAATCCAGAAACACCTGATGGTGCCCTCTTGGATTTACAAAAGGATTCCCATCCTTTAGTATCACTTGCCGCCACTACCACTTTGGATTTTCGCACTTAAATTTCAAAAGTCAAACGCCAAAAAAAGAAAAGAAGTTATCTAACATTTTAGATAACTTCTTTTCTTTTTAGTCCTTATTTACATCTTTTAATAATTCTAATTGAGAAATCAAAAGAGATTCCATTTTTGCTTTATATACATCAAATTGTTTTTGTACTTCTTCTAATTCTTTTTTCTTAGAGATGAGTTCATGTTCTAATTCTACAACAGCTTGTTTTGCACCAGCTTGTGCTTCATTAATAATTTGTTCTGCTTGTTGTTTTGCAACATTTCTTACTTCTTCTGCAGCTGATTGTGCCATAATTAAAGTATTTTGCAAAGTCCCTTCTATATTCTTATATTTTGCAATATTCTCTTGTAAGTCTTCTAATTTGTTTTTGGATTCAGAAACTTCTTTATATAATTTCTCGTAATCTTTTGTTAATTCGTCTAAGAAATCATCTACTTCCTCTACACTATATCCATTCATCATTTGTTTTGCAAATTTTTTGTTTTCAATATCTAAGGGTGTTAGCATGTTTTTCTCCTCCTAGGACTAGTTGTTTCTTAACCAAGAAACTGATAGTTTATTTTTTATTTCATCTCTTGCCATTTCATTTTCAATATCATAATTAAATGGTGCAATTAATACAATTGAATTAGAGATTTTTTGCATGTGACCATCTAATGCATGTACTGCACCAGACACAACATCAATAATTCTTCTTGCAACATCTTTATTTACATATTCTAAATTAACAATGACTGATTTCTTTTGTTTTAGTAAATCACAAATATTAGCTGCTTGTTCAAAATTGGTTGGTTGTGAAATCACCATTTTTACCTGTTGAACTTGTGGCATACTAACTACTTTACTATTATTTCTTCTGCCCCATAATTTTCTTTCTTCTTGTTCTTCTTCCTCATTTTCTACTTCTTCTTGTGCTTCGTAGTTTTCTACCTCTTCTTCTTTATCTTCTGCTGGGTCCATTCCAAATAATCCCCAAACTTTTTCCATAATCGCACCTGACATTTTAATAACCTCCTAATAATTACTCGTCATTCGTTTTATTCTTTCAATAGTATCTAACTTTTTAGTCTTCTTGTCAATAGTTTTTTGGTTTGTAATACAATTTTAATATAATTGTAATATTTTTGTAATATAATTGTAATATTTCTATGTCGGATTTTTCAATATTTCGTCATATAAAGTAAGTGTACTTCTTCCTGCTATTTCTTCATCTGAATAGCCTAATTCTTTTAATTCATCCCTTGTATAATTATCTACAATGGCATATTTGTCATTTCTTCTTAATACCTTGATCCAAATCTTATCTTGATATCCTGCTCTTGTTCGAACCACGTAAGATACTTCATTTTCTCCTTTTGTTTCTATTCCAATTGCCTCATTTGGAACTTTTTTACCACTATCACTCCACCAAATTATATCTAAGGATATCTTACGATAACTGATTAAAGATTGAACCTGCTCAGTGATTTCAAATACAATAACCACAGTTCCTTTTTCTTCTTCTGTGATAGAAGCAATTTTGCTAGAAGTTTGCATTCCATTTGATAATCTTAAACTTACTGTATCTCCTACTTTAGCACTTTTGGCTTGCTCAGAATCTAAGCTACAAGCAATATAGCATTTAAAATTATTAATAATTTTTGCACTTTCTTTACTATCTGCCACAATTTGTCCTATTTTTAAAGGTAGCTCTTCTAAAAATTCAGTGGTCAATTTTGTAAAATCACTTGGTGTTAAAACCTCTTCATAGCCATCTACTTTATAGGAAACCACACCACTAATGGGTGCATTTAAATATTCAGCTCCTTCATTTAACTGATTTTCATACTCTTTTCTTTCATTAATTAATTTTTTCAAATATGACCCTGCTGGACTAAGTTCACCAGCTATTTGTGCTTTTTTCGTAATACAATTATTAATTTCTTTTTTTATTTCTTGGATAGATTGTACATCATTTACTTGTCTAAGAGAAAAAATATAAGATTCTATTTGGTTTTCTAATGCTTTAATATCAGCTGGAAAAAGGCTTTCTTCTTTTTCCATTGCTTCTTCTATTTTTACATCTAAGTCTTGAATTTTTTGAATTAAGTCTTCTTCTCCAGTAGAATAATAACGAAAAATAGGATCTCCCTTTGCTACTCTTTCTCCTTCTGTTTTAATTTGTTCCATTCCATTTTTATAGTTAGAACCTTTTACAATTGTTTCTTCTCGAATGACATAACCTGTGGCTTTTTCTTCTTGATAGATTTTTCCTTGTTCTACTGAAAAGGTATCTGCTGGGTTTTGAATAAACACAATAACTCGATAAATTACATAGATGATAACGATAACTAATAATAAAGCCATAACTAAGAAAGACCTATTCTTACTTAAGTCTTTTATTCCTACTATGTTTTTCTTTTTTTTGGGTTGTTTGTTTCCGCTTATTTCTCACCTTTTGTTTTTCCACTGTATTCCTCCAAAATACACTGTATATTTTTCTGTATTGGATCTAAACCATTTAGCCATATAATTTCTTTATTTTTACGAAACCAAGTTAGTTGCCTTTTGGCATATCTCCTTGTTTCCATTTTCAATTTTTCTATCATTTCTTCTTTTGTCATTTTTCCTTGTAAGTAACTTACTACTTCTTTATAGCCAAGTCCTTGCATAGCAGTTGGAAATTCTTCATATTTTTGAAGAATGTTTTTAACTTCTTCTATTAATCCTTGCTCGATCATTTTATCTACTCGTAAATTGATTCTATCATATAATATTTGTCTATCCATATTAATCGCAAAAACATGATAATCATAAGGTGGTAGTGTTTTACGTGATAATTCTTCTAATTGTGTTTTTGTCTTTCCAGTTTGATGATAAATTTCTAAAACCCTCATAATTCGTTTTTTGTCATTTGGGCTAATTGACTGCATAGCTTGCAAGTCAATTTTTTCAGCCTGTTTATATAAGCTAGCTAGCCCCTCTTTTTTTGCGCTTTCTTCTAATTGATTACGATAAGAAAGATCTACTGTAATTTCAGGATATTCAATATTGTAAATCAAACTATCTACGTATAAGCCTGTCCCTCCTACGATGATTGGCACTCTTCCATGACTTAAAATCGTTTCAATTGCCAGCATAGCATCTTTTTTAAAATCTGCTACACTATATCTTTTATTAGGAGGAAGAAAATCTAGTAAATAATGAGGTATGCCTTGTCTTTCTTCTACCGATGGTTTGGCTGTTCCAATATTCATATCTTGATAGATTTGCATAGAATCACTTGAGATGATTTCTCCATCTATTTGTTTAGCAAGCTGGATGGATAACCCTGTTTTTCCTGATGCTGTTGGCCCACAAATTACAATTACTTTTGGTTTTTGTTTCATACTTCTTCTTCCTTCTATTCTTCTACGTTCTTGCTTGTACTAGACTCAAAATTCCATTTAGAATGTCTTTAAAATAGAAAAACTCAATGATTAAAATAATAACTAATAGCACTGCTAATAAAATTCCTCTATTTCTAAAAACTTCTGTTTTTAATCTTCCTTCTTTCCAATATTGATAAGATCTTGCTAAGAAAGGTAAGATTAAAATGCTGTTGACCGGTACAAAAGTAAAGGTAATAAAATTAGAACCTAAACTACTATTACTGCTTATCTCAATATCTTTGGTGCTTAGCCAAAATACCCCTGAAACTAGAATATATATGATTGCTATTCCTACAATGATAAAAATCCATCTTTCTTTTTTTGGCATCGTTTTTCCTAAAAAACGATTTGTTAAAAATATTGCTACTAAGTTTAAGATTAAAATACAAAGGTAAATAAATAAAGTCATGTTTTTTCCTCTTTCTACTAGAATTTTCTATTGTCATTCATTGTGAATTTTAAGTTTCTTATCTTCTTTCAAATTTCTTTTCAATATCTGTTTTACTCATTTTAATTGCTGTTGGTCTTCCATGAGGACAAGTAAATGGATTTGGAAGTACAAGCAACTGTTGCATTAACTGGTCAACTTCTTCTTTGGTAAGTGCCATATTTGCTTTCACAGCTGCTTTGCAAGCTACTGTTGCAATAAATTTTTCCTCTTTTTCTTGTTTAGCTGTTCTAGCTACGGTATTAATTTCGTCTAGTGTTTCTAGAAATAATTCTTTTGTATCTAATTCTAGACAAATATTTGGTACCCCACTTAATTTAATAGTATTTTCTCCAAACTCTTCTACCATGAATCCTGCTTTTTCAAACATTTCCATATTTTCTTTGGCAATATCCATTTCTTTATGAGATAATTGAATAATGTCTGGTAATAACATAAGCTGACAATCTTTTTGAGTATCACTATAATAATTTTGTTTTACTTTTTCATATAAGATTCTTTCATGGGCAGCATGCTGGTCTAAAATATAAAGTTCCTTTCCTAATTCTAAAATAATATAGGTAGAAAAGGCAATTCCAATAAATTTATAATCTGGAATTTGCTGTTTTTCTTGATCTTGAAATATAGAAATATTTTGTGCAGATTTTAAATCATCTGGTTTTAGTGTGATTTTTTCTTCTTTTTTCTTTTCTTCTTCTGCTGCTTTTCTTAAGTCTGATGGCATTGCTCCAAAGGTACGTAGATACATTTCATCAAAACTTTCTGACATAGTTTCTTTTTCTTGTTTTGTGGTAGGAGTACTATCTTCTATTTTTTCTGTTTTGGTTTTTACCTCATAAAGTTCTTCTTTTTCTTCTACTCCAAATCTGCTACTATAAATTTGTGCAATTAAATTTCCTTTGTCTTCTTCTAATTTTTTTTCGTTTGTTATTTTTACTTCTTGCTCTATTTTTGGATTGTTCATAAAGTTTCCTGTTATTTTATTGTTTTGGCTATATTTAGGCTGTTCTTCTTGTTTAGGAATTGTACTATACTTTAGTTGTTCTACTGGTATGGTATTCACCGCAATTGTGTCATCTATGTGATTTATCTTCGTTTCTTCGTAGGTGGTTTGTTTATTTGCCATAAAATCCTCTTTTAATAGAGTATCTTTAATGGCATGATATACAGCTTTAAATACTTTGCTTTCTTCCTCAAAACGAACCTCTAATTTTGCTGGATGAACATTAACATCCACTTTTTTAGGATCCATTTCAAGATTTAAAACTAAGAAGCCATATTTTCCAATTGTAATTAAGCCTTTATACCCTTGCTCTGCTCCACTTGTTAAAGTTTTATCTTTTACATATCTTTTATTAACAAAAAATAATTGATTAGAACGATTAGAACGTGCAATAGAAGGTTTTCCAATCACTCCTGTGATTTTAATATCTTCATATTCATAATTTACGTCTAAAATATTTTCTGCAATATCTTTTCCATAGATACTATAAATTACTGCTTTACTATCTCCATTTCCTGGCGTTTGAATAACTGTTTTTCCTGTATTCACTAACTTGATGGCAACTTCTGGATGAACTAACGCAATTCTAGTTACTACATCTTCAATATATCCCGCTTCTGTAAAATCCTTTTTTAAGAATTTGTATCTAACTGGCGTATTGAAAAATAAATTTTGTATTGTAATCGTTGTTCCTTTTGGGCATCCTGCTTCTTCTTTGTTTAGAATTTTTCCCCCTTCTACTTCAATTTTATAACCAATTTCTTGCGTTGCTGTTTTAGAAGTTAGTTCTACTCTACTGATTGCTGCAATACTTGCTAAAGCCTCGCCTCTAAACCCCATAGAAGTAACGGTTTCTAAGTCTTCCGCTTGTCTTATTTTAGAAGTTGCATGTCTTTCAAATGCAATTTCCATATCATCTGAAGCAATTCCTTTTCCATTATCCGTAATGCGAATATAGGAAATACCACCATTTTTAATTTCTACATTTATCATAGTTGCATTTGCATCGATTGAATTTTCCATTAGCTCTTTTACTACTGATGCAGGCCTTTCTACTACTTCTCCTGCTGCTATTTTATTAATCGTGTTATCATCTAATAATACTATATTTCCCATATATCTTCCTCCATTTTATCCATCGTTTGTTTACGTTTTTCATTATATCATTACTTTGCTATTTTTTGTATAGTTTTTTAAATTTTTTTCCCTTTGTAACACTTTTTTAAAAAAAGAATATTATATACCATACGAAAGAACCAAAATATTTTTGATAGGGAGGTATAGAAAATGGGATGTTGTGGAAATAACGGAGAAATTCTATGGTTTATCATCCTATTCTTGTTACTTTTCTGCTGTGGCAATAACAATTGCTGTGGCTGTAACAACGGATGTGGTTGTTAATCAAACACAGAAGTACTTAACTGCTGAAAGGGGGGAATTCTAATGCCAGAAAATAGAGGATGTGGATGTGGTTTCGGTTTCGGCGATGACTGCATTTGGATTATTATTGTTCTTATTTTAATTTGTTGCTGTTGCGGTGGCAACGGTAGAAGTGGATGTTGCTAATTTCACCATGAGGGACGGTCCTTTTTGGTAACTTTTTCGCCACTGGGGATGGTTTTTTCGGCATAGGGGATGGTCCTTTTGGGTAAAAATTGTTTTAACCAAAAGGACCGTCCCCTATGGCGAAAAGACCGTCCCTTATGACGAAATCCTATTTTTTCTTTTCATTTATTTTATTTGATTCTTTTCTTCTATCTTCTGATCTTCTTCCACCTGTTGTATCAATTACATTTTGTCTCCTGTCATTTACTTTTTTTCTTCTATCTTCAAACATATTTCCTTTTCCATCTACAATCATTTCTTTTTCTCCTATCTTTTTTCTTTTAAATCATTTCATTAATCTAATTCTACTTTATTTTTATATTGCTTATTTGGAATTCTTACTCTAGAAATAGTTCTTTCAACCATGCTCTTACCTCCTCAATGTTTTTTACTTGCTCTAATGTATATTCATCTGTTAAATCTAAGTCACATTTATTATCTATATCATCACCCTTTTTTAGTTATAATATTGCTTTTTTATATTTCTTATAAAAATAAAAAATCATCATATTAAACCCATTTTGCAATAAGTTCATAGATGATTTTAGTAATGGTTGGGCTGGATAGATTCGAACTATCGCATGCTAGAGTCAAAGTCTAGTGCCTTACCGCTTGGCTACAGCCCAATATATTTAATATTTATATGGGGTGGAAGATGGGACTCGAACCCACGGTCTCCAGTGCCACAAACTGGCGCGTTAACCAACTACGCTACATCCACCATCCCATTTGCGCTTACACGCATATATAATTTTACAATAAAACCATGTTACTTGTCAATCATTTTTTGGCAATTTTAACATTTTCTTTTTAGTAATTCTCTTTTATTCTTCTGCTGCCCAAATAATTAGTCTTCCTGACGTATCATCTGTACAAGTAGACAAAGTGATTTCTCTTTTTCCATTTGTATCTCTTGTTGCGTACTCAAAATCATTTGGATCTGTGGTATATTTTTGATAAATCACATAAGTAACTCTATTTCCCTGCATATCGGTAATGTAGATTTTATCACCATTTTCTAGTCTTTTATTATTTGAGAAAAAAGTTCCGTTCCTAAAATTATGTCCTACTAAAACTGTATTTCCTACTTGGTTTGGACCAGGTCCATACATAACACCAATAGCTGCTTGTATTGATGCTGGTGTTACTTTTTCTAGTAAAGGATAGTCTACATCTGTTTCTGGAATTTCTATTCTTCCTACTACATTAAATCCTTTATAAGTTAGACCACTACTATTATTTTCTTCTCCCGTTTGTGTATTTGATTGTGTATTTTCTACAATGCTGTTTGGATCTATGATTGGATCAACCACTTCTGTATTGCTAGGTGTCTGAGTATTATTGGATACTCCATTTAAATAATCATTAAATTGATCTTGAAAATCTTCTGCATCAGTATCTGTCATATATGCTTTATACCAATCGATTCCTACAAAAATAAGAATAGAAGCAATTGCAATAATTAAAATAACTAAAATAATGGTTAGTACTTTACTATATTTATTATTCAACATTTGTATTCCTCCTAAACATGTTTTTTCTTACATTTATATTATACCACATAAATGGAAGATAATCTACATGTTTATGAGATAATTTTTGGTCCCATTTTTCTTCCTGCTAGCAAATGAAAGTGAATATGCATCACTTCTTGACCAGAATCTGGTCCACAGTTTGCAATTAAGCGGAATCCCTTTTCTTCAATTCCTAAATCTTTTGCAATCTTTTGAATAACCTGCATCATTTTTCCCATCAAATAACTATCTTGCTCTGAAATTTCTAATAAAGTAGCAATATGTTTTTTTGGAATCACTAATATATGAACTGGTGCTGCTGGATGAATGTCTTTGAATGCTAATATTTCTTCATCTTCATATACTTTTTCTGAAGGAATTTCTCCTTTAATAATTTTACAAAAAATACAATCTTCCATCTTCTTCTCCTTTCATTATGTCACTTTTAAGCTACGTCCCCAATGGTGACAACTTTGTCACTTTTAAGGAACGTCCCCAATGGTGACACGGTACTGACACCATTACTCAAGCACTGCTTTGATTCTTCTTACTCCTGCCGAACTAGATTCTTCTTTTTTGATTTTAAAATGCCCTAATTCTCCAGTATGACTAACATGAGGACCACCGCAGATTTCTTTACTAAAGTCTCCTATGGTATACACTTTTACTCTTTCTCCATATTTGCTTTCAAACAAGCCTGTTGCTCCCGCGTCTTTAGCCTCTTCTAATGTCATTTCTTCACATGTAACAGGTAAATCACGCTTTATTTGTTCATTGACAATATTCTCTACTTGTTTTAGTTGTTCTGCTGTCATTTTTTCTGGATGGGTAAAATCAAATCTTAATCTTTCTGAGGTAATGTTAGAGCCTTTTTGTTTTGCGTGCTCTCCCAATACTATTTGTAATGCTTTATGAAGTAAATGTGTTGCAGTATGGTAGGCAATTGTTTGCTCGTTTTGCTCTGCTAGACCCCCTTTAAATTTTTGCTCACTGCCCTGTCTTGATTTTTCTTGATGCTCTTTAAATAGTTTATCAAATTCCGATAAATCTGTTTGGAAGCCTTGTTCTTTTGCTAAATCCATTGTGATTTCCGGTGGAAAACCGTAAGTTTCATATAATTTAAAGATAGTATATCCATCGATTACATTTTTATTCTCTTGTTTTGCTTTTGATATTACTTTTTCAAATTCTTTTTCACCATGGGATAATGTTTTAACAAACTTATCTTTTTCTTCTAAAATTGTTTGTTTTATCATTTCCTTATTTTTTTCTAACTCTGGATATAATTCTTTTAAAGTTTCCACATATAAGTCCACTAAATTTGATAATTCCTTTAAGTCGATTTGTAATTTATTTAAATGTCTTGTCATTCTCCTAATTAATTTTCTTAATACATAGCCACGGTCAATGTTACTTGGCTTTGCTCCATCTGCAATAATCATCATGCTAGCACGTAAATGTTCAGCTACAATTCTTCTGCTTTCTATGTAATCTACTTTTGCAAGACTTTTTAACTGATCCATTACAGGGCTAAACAATTCTGTTTCAAAAGGAGTTTTTCTTCCTTGTAATAGCATTGTCATTCTTTCTAAGCCAAGTCCTGTATCTACATTTTGTTGTTTTAATTTGGGGATATTTCCATCTTTGGATTTATAATATTCCATAAATACATTATTCCAAATCTCTACGTATTTGCCACATTCACAATCAGGTCCACAATTTGGTCCACAAGCCTTTTTTCCTGTATCTAAAAACATTTCTGTGTCAGGTCCACAAGGGCCTTCCTCTCCTGCAATCCACCAGTTATTCTCTTTCCCATAAAAATAAATTCTTTCTTCTGGAATTCCTACCTTTTTCCATGCCTGTGCTGCTACATTGTCCCTTGGTGCATCTTCATCTCCCGCAAAACATGTTACAGATAGTTTGTTAGGGTCGATTCCAAATTCTTTGGTTAATAGTTCATAACTCATGCTAATTGCTTCTTCTTTAAAATAATCTCCTAAAGACCAGTTTCCTAACATCTCAAAGTAGGTTAGATGTCTATTATCTCCTACTTCATCAATATCGTTGGTTCTTAGGCATTTTTGATAATCGGTGATTCTTTTTCCTGCTGGGTGTTTTTCGCCTAATAGATAGGGCACTAATGGTTGCATTCCAGCTGTTGTAAATAACACGGATGGGTCATTTTCTGGAATAAGTGGACTACTAGGAATAATGGTATGTCCATGATTTTCAAAAAATTTTAAAAATTTGTTTCTGATTTCAATTGCTTTCATTGTTGTTTTTTCTCCTTCTAGCAAGTATTATATAGGAAGTTCTTGCTAAAAGCAAGGCTTTTTCTTAAAAAAATGAGACGCTAAAAATGCGCCTCTGTGCTATATATAATCAGTTAAGTTGTAATTTATTTATTTTTAAGGAAGTGGAGATAATACAGGGCGGAAGCCTCTTTGATTGGGTATAGTACTATTTGCTACATAAAAGGAGAATAAACCAGATCCAGTACCATCCGGAGAACCAGCTCCTCGAATAAAAAACGGTGTGTATATAGATGGGAAAGCAGAGGTGTCTTGATACCATGATTCTCTAGTCGTCCCTATTCTTGCTGATGTTTCATACACTGCATCTCCAAACTTTTCTTTGTTAGCATCGTAATTTTCTTGTCCGCCATCTTCGCTTCCTATTACGGTTCCATCTGTATATATATTCTTCGTATAGTTCGCCCCTTTAATTAATGCTTCTCCTACCTCATATCGATTATTACTACTTGCTGCTCCTGATGTTCCTGGCTCTTTTACATAACTATTATCTATATATGCTGCTGTATATTCAGGACTTCCTCCACTCATATCATAAATTCCATAAATATTTCCTGTTGTACTCGCCTGCACTCCATACTGCTCATTTGTATATGGATAGGTGGTTGATGTTGAGCTTACACTTACTCCTGTTCCTGCTTGGCCTGTTATATAATTGCTATTTGGATTAATCCATATCTCTTCATTTTTCCCATATTCACTTCTGCTTAAATATGCACAAGCTCCCCATTCTGTATTTTTCATTAAATGGCTATTGAGACTTGTGTTTCCTAATGTTGTTCCTGCATAGCTTAAACATTTTGTGTATGCTTCTCCAATCGTAATGTTTCTCCAACTATTTACTCCTGGTTGTATTTTAATTACTCCACTTGTTCCTCCTGTTGAATTTGCATAGTCTGCTTCATTTACTCCTGCGTCACTTTGACTTGCTTCAAATTTTGCTACCCACAAGCCTGATGCGGTACTACTATATTCAAACCCTGGGTGCACTACATATCCATTTGGAAAGTTGGCATAATTGTTCGTTGTACTTGCGTTATACTCTACTATTGTTTTTCCTGTCGCTCCTGTATTGGTTGTTTCTTGCAAAAACTCGATATTGATCGTTCCTCCTGTTGTACTATTGGTATGATAACCACTTGCTATTTGATAAGCATATCTTGGTATCCATACCCACAAACTACCATCGCTAGTCATTGCATTTGCCCACTGCTTTGCTTGTGTTCCATTGACGGCCGTTGTCTTGTAATTATACCATTCATCTACGCTTTCTGCTTCTACCCATGCTCCTTGTCCGCTATTTGCTGTTCCATCCCATACCACTGGTGTCATTCCTGCCACCAATTTTGGTGTATTCACTCCTTTTTCGCTACTGAAACTTCCGTTAGAATTTTCTGGTGTTGGTGCTTCTGGCTTCTCTGGGTCTGTTTGGTCTTCACTACTTCCTGGATCATTTAAGATATTATCTAATTGCCCTACTAAATTTTCTAAGGCCTCCTCTTCTGCTTGCTGTGCTTCATTAAATTTGTTGGCTGCCTCTCTTGCCGTACTAAAGATTCCATTATCTCCTAACACTGCATTTATGGTTACTCCCGCTAGAATCAAAAGTACCACCAGGGTCACAACTAACGCAATCAAGGTAATTCCGCTTGCCTTTAACATTTCCTTTTGTCTCTTTTGTTTTTCTTGCTTAGCTTTCTTTTGCATTCTTCTTCCTCCTTCATCTTTTTTCTTCTTTTGCCTATTTTTCCCATATCGCACTTCGTTTATTCATTTCTTTTATTTTATCATCTCTTTTTTTTCTTGTAAACTCCTTATTTTTTCTTGCTTTACACAAGAAAAAATCTTGCTTTTTTCCAAAATTTATGGCAAGATTTTTCGCTTAAAAAATATCAACTATTCATCATTTCGTCCATGTTCTGAATTGTAACAATTTCCATTGTATTGGTTTTTCCATTTGTTTCTTCTTTCTTTTTCTGAATTTTCATATAGTTCTTAGTATGTCCAGTCATCAATCCATGATTTTTTTCTTCCCATAAAACTTCCACTTGTCTTCCTAAATATTTCCTATGATAGGCTTCTTCATTTTTAGCTGATAAATCAATTAACAACCTACTTCTTTGCTCTTTTACATTTCCATCAATTTGATTTTCCATTTTGCTTGCCACTGTGCCTTTTCTTGGTGAATATTTGAAAATATGCATTTTGTAAAATTGAATCTTTTTTAGAAAATCATAAGTCTTGTCAAATTCTTCTTTTGTTTCTCCTGGAAAACCTACAATAATGTCTGTTGTTAAATTCACGTTTGGAAATGCACTTCTTAATAATTCCACTCCTCTTTCAAAAACTTCTATGGTATATTTTCTATTCATCCTTTTTAATGTTTCATCACATCCACTTTGCAAAGATAAATGAAAATGATCACATATTTTAGATAATTTAGAAAGCCTACCTACAAATTCCTCAGAAATCAAAGTTGGCTCTAAAGATCCTAAACGAATTCTTTGTATCCCCTCTACTTTTTCAATTTTTTCTAATAAATCTATGAGTGCATCATTTTTCTCAAAATCTTTTCCATAGGATGCTAAGTGAATTCCTGTAAGTACAACTTCTTTAATTCCTTTTTGGCTAATAGCAGTAATTTCTTTTATTACGCTTTCTGGTCTTCTGCTTCTTATGCGTCCTCTTGCATAAGGGATAATGCAATATGAGCAAAATTGATTGCAACCATCTTGCACTTTTACCACTGCTCTTGTTTTTTCTGTATAAGTAACTTTTCCAAAGTCTAGGAATTCTGTTTGGTGGAGTACATCAGATACCTCTACCATAGTTTCTTTTTGAGCTAGCATATTTTTTTTTTCTTTTTCTTTGTTTGCAAGATGTTTGACGATATCATTTTTTTCATTAATTCCTAGAATTAAATCAATTTCTGGTATTTTTTCTAATTGCTCTTTTGCCACTTGTGCATAGCATCCGTACGGCAACTAAAATTGAATTTGGCGAAATTTCTTTTACTCTTCTTAACATCTGTCTTGATTTTTTATCCGCCATATTGGTTACAGTACAGGTATTAATAATATAGATATCTGCTTTTTGCTCAAAATCTACTATTTCATATCCTACTTCTTTTAATTTTTGCATCATTGCATTTGTTTCATATTGGTTTACTTTACAACCGCAAAGTGTAAAATGCTACTTGCTTTTTATTTTGTTTTGTTTGTTGTATCATCTAATTCTCACCTTCCTTATTATATCTTGGTATTCTATAAATGTAAAGTGAAAAAAGAAAATTAAAATCTCCTTTAAATCTTTCCATTTTTGAAAATATATGTTATTTTATAAATGGAGGGGATTACAAATGAGGAAAAAATTAAATTTAATTTCTATTTTTCTATTCTTTTTCTTTGTTATCCTGTTTTGGATAGCAGGGACAAATTACATTGAAGCTAAAAGTTACACCATTGAGAATATGGATATTGAAGCAACTGTTCAGAAAAATGGAACTGTTTCTATCAAACAAACATTAACTTATCATTTTTCAGGTAGCTATAATGGAATTTATATTACCATACCTTATCAAAGTACTCCAATTACGGAAGAAGAAGTTTCTTTACATAGCATCATTCCAGATAATCTATACAATGCTACCAATGTAGATAATATTTCAGTTTCAGAAATATTAGATTCTAATTCTCTTAAAAATTATTTGAAAGTAAGTTTTGCTAGTATAGGAGATAATCATGTATATAAGGTGCAAAAAGATTCTTCTATTTTTACAATTCAGGTTTTTGCTCCTGCTAACAATACGAAAAAAACATTTCAGATTCAATATGATTTAACAAATTTGTGTGTAAAACATAAGGATGTTGGCGAGCTTTACTATAATTTTATTGGTGGTAAGTGGGATACTGATATTCAAAATTTAAATATTGATGTTTTTCTTCCTGAGAATAATTCTGAGCTTATGGTTTGGGGACATGGTCCTAGTCAAGGAACTTCTAAAATCGTAAATCAAAATCAAGTAAATTTCTCTATTCGAGATGTAAAAAAAGGGCAATATGTTGCTGGTCGTGTTTTATTTGATTTAAGTAATATTAGCGATTCTACTAAAACCTCTAACTTAGTAGCCAAAAACATAATTCTAGAAGATGAAGAAGCAGTTTTACATCGTCAAAGACAAAAAGACCAGTTTACGTTTGCAGTAGTAATTTTTGCAATTGTGCTACTTTTCTATTGGTTTATTTTATTGTGGATTTTCGAAAGAGATAAAAAATACCCAATCTCTAATCTAGATCCTGAAAAGCTATTTCAAAAATATAATCCTATGGTAGCAGGTTGTATTCAAGGAGGTAGAGATATTTTAGCAAGAGATTTAATCGCTGTTATTCTAAATTTAATTGAGAAAAAACAAATTTTATTAGAATTAATCCCTACTGCTACTGGAAAAGAAAATTACTTGTATATGATTCAAAAAAATCCTGAAACGGAAATTCTGCTAGATCCTTCTGAAAGATATGTATATGATTGGATTTTTGGAGGAAAAGAAAAAATCAATTTAAACAATCGTTTAAAAGAAATTTCTAAAGAAGCAAAAGCAAATCAAAAATTTAAAGAATTAAACCATATTGTAGAAACGCAAGTTTATGAAGCTAATGCTAATAAAAAAACTCCTACTATTTTAAGAGTATTTAATTGGTTTGTATTTGTCATCGCTGTTATTGTTATTTTAAGACATATTGCCTTTAATGGGGTAGAATTATTCGATTCAGGTTTATTAGAATTTACCGTTACTCTCATTCCATACATATTTGTTTTATTTCCAATTATTCTTTTATTATTTTATTTGCCTTTGCAACTTATAATTTCTTTAAGGCATAAAATTAATAAAACGATACAACGTTTTACCGGTAAAAGGCTAGTTACCACAACAGTAGCCATTCTTCTTATTTTTGCAGTGATTATCACTTTAACTGCCTTTTTAGCAGATGACAAATATTTGATTGCAGATGAACTTTTGCTTTGCATCGCTACCATTCTTGTGCTAACTGATAATTTGATGTTAAAGAACAAGGTAACTGCGATTGAAGATTTTAGTAAATTAAATGCTTTAAAGGACTATATAGAAGAATACAGTTTGCTAGAAGAAAAGGATGTAGAACAAGTTACTTTATGGGGAAAATATTTAGCTTATGCTGTTAGTTTTGGAGTTTCTGAAAAGATTATCAAAAGAATCAAAGAATTACATTTAGATGATGATATAGAAGGCCTTTTAAATAATGAATTTTTTAGCAATGTTCTATCTTCTGGCTTTAGTGATTTCTATCTTTATGCTAGTTTAGACAGAAGATTTCTAAAGTCTTATCGATCTGGAATGGGTAAATTAATTACCTCCTATGGTAGTGGTAGTAGCAGTGGTGGCCATTCTAGAGGCTCTGGAGGCGGCTTTTCAGGCGGAGGTCGGTTTTTCTGGTGGTGGAGGTCGCCGGTGGACGGTGGCGGTGCCTTCTAAAATAGGACCATTGGGGACAGTCCCCAATGGTCCTATTTTAATACATTCCATTCATATCTTCATGGTCATCATGTCCACATTTACAAGCTGCTGGTTCTTTTTTGTCTGTTACTAGACTTTCTGTCGTTAAAATCATAGAAGCAATGGATACTGCATTTTGAAGTGCACTTCTAGATACTTTGGTAGGATCTACAATTCCTGCTTTTTTCATATCTACATATTCTTCTGTTGCAGCGTTAAATCCAACACATACTGGACTATTTTTTACTTTTTCTAAAATGACTGATGGCTCTAAACCAGCGTTAATTGCAATTTGTCTTGTTGGTTCTTCTAAGGCTCTTAAAATAATTTTACCACCGATTTTTTCATCACCATGTAATTGTTCTACTTGTTTACTAACAGTTGGGATGATATCTACATAAGCGGTTCCTCCACCTGCTACAATTCCTTCTTCTACGGCTGCTTTGGTTGCAGATAAAGCATCTTCAATTCTTAGTTTTCTATCTTTCATTTCTACCTCTGTTGCAGCTCCAACTCCAATTACAGCAACACCGCCTGCAATCTTAGCTAAACGTTCTTGTAAATTTTCTTTTTCAAATTCACTTTTCTCTTCTGCAATTTGAGCTTTTAATTGGTGAACTCTTTCTTCTATTTTTGCTTTATCTCCCATACCATCGACAATAATTGTATTTTCTTTTTGTACTTTTATTTGTCTTGCTCTACCTAATTGCTCTAAAGTAGTATCTTTTAATTCTAAGCCTAAATCAGAAGTAATCACTTCACCACCTGTTAAAATAGCCATATCTTCTAGCATTTGTTTTCTTTTATCACCATAACCAGGTGCTTTTACAGCAACAACATTAATAACACCTCTTAGCTTATTTAAAATTAAAGTAGATAATGCTTCTCCTTCAATATCATCACAAACAATTACTAATTTTCCAGATTGTTGCATCAATGCTTCTAATAATGGTAAAATTTCTTGAATATTACTAATTTTTTTATCTGTCATTAAAATATATGGGTTATCAATTACTGCTTCCATTTTTTCTGTATCTGTTACCATATATGGAGATACATATCCTCTATTAAACTGCATTCCTTCTACTACATTTAATTCAGTTTGAGAAGTTTTAGATTCTTCAATTGTGATAACACCATCTTTTGAAACTTTTTCCATTGCTTCAGAGATTAATTCTCCTACTTCTGTGTTATTAGCAGAAATGCTTGCAACTCTTGCAATATCTTCTTTTCCATTTACTTGTACACTATTTTGCTTTAAAGCCTCTACTGCTGTTGCAACTACTTTATCCATACCTCTTTTAATTGCCATTGGATCTCCACCAGCTGCTACATTTTTCACACCTTCACGGATCATGTTTTGTGCAAGAACCATAGCTGTTGTAGTTCCATCTCCTGCTACATCATTTGTTTTAATAGAAACTTCTTTTACAATTTGAGCTCCCATATTTTCATAAGGATCATCTAGTTCAATTTCTTTTGCGATGGTTACACCATCATTGGTAATTAGTGGTGCACCAAATTTTTTATCAAGTACCACATTTCTTCCTTTTGGTCCTAATGTTACTTTTACGGTGTCTGCTAGTTTATTCACACCATTTAATAAACTTTTTCTAGCATCTTCTCCAAATTTAATTTCTTTTGCCATTTTTTCATTCCTCCTTAATATTCTTTCTATCTATTTTTAATTAGATACAAGTTTTTAGCATTATTCTTCTACTGCTAAAAGATCACTGTATTTTACAATAATGAATTCTTCATTATTATATTTTACAGTAGTTCCTGCATATTGATTTAAAATAACTCTGTCACCTTCTTTGACACACATTTCAATTTTCTTTCCTTCACTATCAATGCCAGGTCCTACTTTAATTACCTCGGCAATTTGAGATTTTTCACCTGCATTTCCTGCTAAAATAATGCCACTTTTGGTGGTTTCCTCTTTTTCTAACATTTTTACAATCACTCTATCTCCTAGTGGTTTTAACATAAAAATTACCTCCTTTTGCTTTTTTATGTATATGCTAGTTTAAACTATTTTATTAGTTTTTCCCATTTAAATTAGCAGTCTTTTTGTAAGACTGCTAATAATTTATACCCATTTATGATAATTGTCAAGTACCTATTTTAATTTTTCATATAATTTTCACATTTCTTCTTCAGTTTCTTTTAAAGTAAGTGCTGCCTTTACTAAATTCACAAATAAAGGATGTGGCCTATCTGGTCTTGATTGAAACTCTGGATGAAACTGACAAGCAATAAAATAAGGATGATTTTGCAATTCTACTATTTCTATTAATTTTCCATCTGGAGATGTTCCAGAGCAAATTAGTCCATGTTTTTCCATTTCTTCTTGATATTTTGTATTATATTCAAAACGATGTCGATGCCTTTCTGAAATTTCTTCTTTTCCATATACTTTTTTAGCCAAGCTGTTTTCTAATAAATGGCAAGGATAACTTCCCAATCTCATGGTTCCACCTTTTTTAGTCAGGTTAATTTGTTCTTGCATAATATGAATTACAGGGTGAGAAGTCGCCTCATCAAACTCCTCTGATGCAGCATCTGTATATCCTAATACATTTCTTGCAAACTCTACCACTGCCATTTGCATGCCTAAACAAATTCCTAAAAATGGAATTTTGTTTTCTCTTACATAATGAATGGTTTCAATTTTTCCTTGAATTCCTCTTCCACCAAATCCTCCTGGCACAATCACAGCCTGATAGCCTTTTAAAGATTCTTTCACATTTTGTTTTGTTATTTTTTCTGAATCTAATAAATTTATTTCTACTTGTATTCCATTAGCAAATCCTCCATGCTTAATACTTTCTATCACAGATAAATAACAATCTTCTAGTTGAATATATTTTCCTACAATTGCAATTCGAATCCCTTTATTTTTGGCATGCTCCATATTATCTAACATTGTTTCCCAATTTTTATGATTAGGACAATCATTTAACTGCAATTTCTCACAAACTCGGTGAGCTAACCCTTCTTTTTCTAACATCATTGGTACTTCATATAGTACATCTACGGTTTTATTTTGAATGACATCTTGTTTTCTTACATTGCAAAATAGGGCAATTTTCTGTTTAAGACTTTCTCCAATTTCTTGTTCTGCTCTACATACTAGAATATCTGGTTTAATTCCAAGAGATTGTAATTCTTTTACTGAATGCTGAGTTGGCTTAGATTTTAATTCATTAGAGCCATAAATATAGGGTAATAAAGTGACATGAATATATAATACATCTTTTTCTTCTTTTTCAATTCCAATTTGACGAATGGCTTCTAAAAAAGGTAAGCTCTCAATATCTCCTACTGTTCCGCCGATTTCTGTGATCACGATGTCTACTTCTGTGCTTTCAAATTTATACACTTTTTCTTTAATGGCATTTGTAATATGAGGAATGACTTGTACTGTCTTTCCTAAGTAATCTCCTCTTCTTTCTCTTTCTATCACTTCTGAATAAATTCTTCCCGTTGTAGCAGAAGAATATTGACTTAAGTTTTCATCTGTAAAACGTTCATAATGCCCTAAGTCTAAATCTGTTTCTGCCCCATCGTCTGTTACAAATACTTCTCCATGCTCATAAGGGCTCATAGTTCCTGGATCCACATTGATATAGGGATCAAATTTTTGATTTGCCACCTTATAGCCCCTGTTTTTTAATAACCTTCCAAGTGATGCTGCTGTAATTCCTTTTCCTAGTCCTGATACCACTCCCCCTGTAATAAAGATATACTTTTTCTCCATTTTTTCCTCCTAGTCCCTCAGCTTTTTGAAAACAAAAAAATAGATTTAAAAGAAAAACGCAAAACTGAGTTTTTTTTAAATCTATCATGTTTTTATCATACTACTTTTTGTTTTATTTTGTCAACGGATTTTGAAGTTTTAAATTTTTTTCTATTGCTTTTTTTGATATTTTTTATATAATAAACTAAAAATGTTAGGAGGATTTTTATATGTCAATTCATTGTAATGCAAAAAAAGAAGATATTGCTAAAACTGTTTTAATGCCTGGTGATCCGCTTCGCGCCAAATACATTGCTGAGAATTTTTTAGAAAATGTAAGACTAGTTAATACTGTTAGAAACATGCTTGCTTATACCGGAACTTATCAAGGAAAGGAAGTTACTGTTTTTTCTTCTGGTATGGGTATGCCAAGTATGGGAATCTATTGTTATGAGTTATACCAATTTTATGGAGTGGAAAATATCATTCGTATTGGTTCTTGTGGCAGTTATAGCAAAGATTTAAAACTATTTGATACGATTTTAGTAAATCAATCTTATACAGAAGGCAATTTTGCCTATGAATGGAAACAAGAAGATTGCCATTTAATGCCTGCTGATGCTTCTTTGAATCAATTAATTGAGGAAACTGCAAAAGAAATTTCGATTGCCTATATAAAAGGTAACACTTTGTGTAATGACTGTTTTGATGGTTATCTAGAAGATATCCCTAAATTTATTAGTCGTTTTCCACAAGAGTTAAATATCATTGCTTGTGAAATGGAGGCTTTCGCTTTATTTTATATGGCTCATGAGTTAGGAAAAAAAGCTGCTTGTTTATTAACAGTGGTAGATTCTTATTATACCAAAGAAGAAAGTACTTCTGAGCAAAGAGAAAAATCTTTAAATGATATGATTGTGTTAGCATTAGAAACTGCTAAAAAATTGTAATTATTCTAAAAATAGGACCATTGGGGACTGTCCCCAATGGTCCTATTTTTATGACATTTTAGTAATAGATAATACTTTATACTGAATCGTACCTGCTGGCGCTTGCACTTCTACTACTTGATTTTTTTTAGCACCTAAGATTGCACTCCCAATTGGAGATTCATTTGAAATTTTGTTTTGTGCTAAATCTACTTCCGTAGAACCAACTAAGGTATAACATACTTCTTCGTTAAACTCAATATCTAATAATTTTACCGTATTTCCTACTTGCACAGTTTTGGTATCTATTTCAGATTCATCTATAATTTTGGCATATCTAAGTTTGTTTTCTAATTCTGCAATTTTGGTTTCATTTTCTGCTTGTGCGTTTTTAGCTTCATCATATTCTGAATTTTCAGATAAATCTCCAAAACCTAATGCCACCTTTATTCTCTCAGCGATTTCCGCTCTTTTTGTTGTTTTTAACTCTTCTAATTCTTTTTCTAGTTTGTCATATCCTTCTTTGGTTAATAATACTTCTTTTTCTTCCATAAGTCTTTCCTCCTTTTGTTTTTCATTTGCTTTTACAAATGAATGGCAACAAATTATATAAAACATATAATTTGTTGCTCTGCTATACTATACTCGATGTAGAGCAGTTTGTCAAGTATTTTTACACAAAATTCACATACACCTTGTCTTCAATAGGTCCCTTTTTTCCATATAATCTAATGATTTTTACATCATCTTTTTGCATTTGCCTTTTAACACTTTGGAAACCTGCTTTCCTATTTACCAAACTCTCATATAAACTTTCCATACTACATTCTGGAAGTAAATAATGTTTCTTCCAAAAGTCTTTTATTTCCTCACAAGTATCAATTCCCATTTTCCTTATTTGAATTCCATCAAAACCGGTTTGCTCATATTCTTCTTCTGGAACTGATAAAAGAATAGCTCTTCTATAAATCGTATATTTTTTTAACTCTTTTTGTGAAAAATCAAAATTGACAATCCATTTTGCTTTTTTTAAACTTTTCTTTTTGTTGTTGCTGACTACCAGCATCCCACCATCTTGTGCTTCTTCTAATTTATCTGCCAATTTTTGAAAATTAGAAATAGCAGGAGTAATAATATTGATACTTCTAAAATATTGGGCTAGATAAGCAATACTTTCTCGATAAAATGGTTTATCTTGTTTCATACATAAATACACATCTTCTAATTGCATTTTTCCATTTTGTTTTTGAATCATATATTCTAAAATCTCTTTAATACAATAAGGAATTAAGCCTCTTCCATCTAAAATATGTATTTTTTTATCTATTGCATTTACAGTTTCTAATCCTAACTTTTCTTTTAATTCTTCTGCTATCACCAATTCTTGAATTTGATACTTACTCATGATTTTTTGCACTTTTTTCATACATCTTTTCACTTTTTTAGTTTGTGCCTTTTCCATAGAAAAAGGCAGAATAAGTAAAAAGCCGTGATAAATTTCTTTGACGGTAATCATATCAAAAACAAATTTTAATAATACAACCATTTCAAAAAATAAATAACAAAAACCATACTGTATTTTAGAAAATTTCGTCTCTTTTTGCTTTATTTTCTTTAAATAATCACTTTCGTACAATTCTTCTTTTGCTGTTCTTGCCTTTAAATATCCCACCAAAAAAATCGCCCCCTACTTGTCTTTGTTTACCATTATATTGGACGATTTTTTCATTTATTCCTATTAAAACATTTTTATTAATTAAATTAAACCAATTTTGTCGAAGCCAAGTGTCGAAATTTGTCATACGAAAATACTTGCAATTTGTATTGGGATTGGCTATAATTGTGATTGGGATTAAACTACTACTCGAACTTCCCTAACACGACTAATCCGTTCTTTCATCGTGGGGGAATTATGGTAATACCACCAATGCTGGTGCGTTCTATTTCAACAACAATACGGGCAATGCGAACACCAATTATAGTTTCCGCCCTGTGCTCGTCTCACTTCGATACAAAGAAAAAATAAAAACTATTTTTTCACCTAAGAAGCATAAGTTTAAGGACTTATGATAGGATGTATCAAAGAAGTTTAATTCCATTGATTTTTAAAATCATAAACACATAAACAGTAAAATCGAATTAGTAGTAAAGTGACGAATATTCGGTTTTATTTTTCTATTTTTTAATCTTGGGTTTTGCAATTAAAGATGCTAAGTATCCAAAAAATACAGCAGCTGCAATTCCGCCGGCAGATGCTTTTACACCACCGATAAAAGCACCAAGTAAACCAGAATTTTGCACTTCTTGTATAGCACCTTTAGCAAGGTTAGCACCAAAACCAGTTAAAGGAACAGTAGCTCCAGCACCTGCAAAATCAATCAAATATTTGTAAATTCCAAGTCCACCTAAAATTGCGCCAACTGTTACAAAAAGCACCAATATTCTAGCAGGAGTAAGTTTGGTTTTATCAATTAATATTTGGCCAATCACACAAATGAAACCTCCAACTACAAAACATTTTAAAAGTCCCATCCAATCAATACTTTGTATAAAATCCATAATCTCCCCTCCTAATTTTCAATAGCAACAGCATGAGCAATAC
>CALYAE010000027.1 GCA_944393435.1 uncultured Clostridia bacterium | reverse complement strand
CCCCTTTGGTCCCATTTTCGCTCCCCCTTTGGTCCCATTTTCGCTCCCCCTTTGGTCCCTGCCCGCTCCTTCCTTTGCCTTCTTTTTCTTATTTTCTAAGTTCTGCTCCTAAACTTTTTTCTAATTCAGCAATAATCTCTTTCATCACATCGTTTACTTCTCCATCTTTTAAAGTTCTATCTGGAACTCTAAATTTTAAACTATAAGCAATACTCTTCTTATTTTCTCCGAAGTTTTTCATTTCTATAAACATCAAATAATTCTGCTTTTTCCAATAGTTTTTTGGCTTTCTTTTGAATAATTTTTTCTACTTCCCCTACTTCTATTTTTTCGTCTATTACCATACTAATATCTCTTTCCACTGCTGGGAATTTGGTAATTGGAGCATATTTCTTATTTTTCCTTGCATATTTAGTAATTTTATCTAAGTTAATTTCTGCAAGTAGTACTCTTTGCATAATATCATAGTTCTTAGTAAGTAGTGGATTTGCTTCTCCAAAGGTTGCAATGCTGTCATTTCCTACTTTAAAAGTTGCACATCTTCCTGGATGATACATTTTATTTTCTTGTTCTTTTTTGATATCATATCTTGCAATACCAGCAATTTCTAGCACATTTTCTACCAATCCCTTTAGTGTATAGAAATCTTCGTTTTGACTATACATACCAATGGTTAAGATGTTACTTTCTTCTGGTAATTCATTTTTCTCTATTGCCTCATTTTTATTTTGATATATTCTTGATAAATCAAATAATTTTACATTTTTGTTTTTGTAATGATTATTGTTAGCAAGCATTTGCATCATAGTTGGTACAGAAGTGGTTTTCATTAAAGTATAATCTTCACTTAATGGATTTTGAATTCTAATAGATTCTGTAAGGTAAGGATTTTCTCCTGTAATATTGCATTTTGCTAAATCTTTCTCACTTAAAAATCCATAAGTACAAATTTCGCAAAGTCCACTATTTACTAAAAGTTTGGCTACTTCATCCGAAATTTTTTGTTCTTTATTCTTTCCACCTAAAGTAGTTTCACTATTAATTAAAGTAGTTCCTAGTTTATCATAGCCATGGAATCTTAATACTTCTTCTGCTATATCGGCTAGTTGTTCTACATCTTGTCTGAAAAATGGTGGAATCACTATATCATTTTCTATTTTCATATCTAGATTTGTCAAAATAGCAATCATTTCTTCTTTAGAAATCTGTGTACCTAATAAGCTATTTATTTTTTCTACATTTAGCGGAATCTTATTTTCTTTTTGTTTGGTTGGATAACAGTCAATTTTTCCTTCTACTGCTTCTCCGGCATGTAATAGCTCTACCAATTCAACAGCACGATTGACTGAGCGAAGTGCATTTTCAGGAGATAATCCTTTTTCATAACGACTAGAAGCCTCCGTTCTTAAGCCTACTGCTTTTGCTGTTTTTCTAACACTTCCTCCATAAAACACTGCTGACTCAAATACAACGGTCTTCGTATCATTTTCTATTTCAGAATTTTGACCACCCATAACTCCCGCAATGGCAACTGGCTTTTTTGAATCTGCAATTACGAGCATGGTTTCATTTAAATTTCTTTCTTGATTATCTAAGGTGATAATTTTTTCATTTGGCATTGCTCTTCTTACATGAATATGTTTTCCCTCAATAGAGTGAATATCAAATGCATGCATTGGTTGCCCAAGTTCTAGCATTACATAGTTTGTGATATCTACGATATTGTTAATACTTCTCATTCCAGCTGCTTTTAATCTTTTTACCATCCAATCTGGAGAAGGCCCTACTTTTACGTTCTTTACAACTCTTGCAATATATCGATAGCAAAGATCTGGCGCAGAAATTTCTACGGTTAAACCTTCAATCTCTTTTTTATCAGGTACCTTCATTTCGGTTAGATTATTACGAGGATTTTTGAAAGATTGATTTAAGGAAACTGCCACCTCTCTTCCTAGACCTTCTATGGACAAACAATCTGGTCTATTTGGTGTAATTTCAAAATCAAGCACTATTTCATTTAACCCCAATACCTCTTTAATGTCTTTTCCTAAATCCTTTTCCATTTCTTTTGGTAAAATCATGATTCCGTCTTCTATTTGATCTTGGTATTCCTCTAAAGTAAGTCCAAGCTCACCAATACTACACATCATACCACAAGAGTCTACCCCTCTTAATTTGCCAATTTTAATTTCTTTTCCACCTGGTAATTTGGCTCCATCTTTTGCAACAGGCACAATGTCGCCTTCTTTAATATTACTAGCGCCAGTTACAATTTGAACAATTTGCTCATTTTGCTTTTCGTCTTTTCCAATATCAATTTTAGTAACTACTAAGTGATCAGAATCTTCATGTGGCTTAATTTCTAAAATTTTACCTACCACCACATTTTGAATTTCTTTTCCTTGCTCTTCTATTGTTTCTACTTTAGAGCCAGTCATCGTTAGCTTATCTGCTAGTTTTTTAGCATCTATATCAATATCACTATATTCTTTTAACCATTCTATACTTGCTTTCATTTTTACCTCCTAAAATTTTATCTGTCACCTTGGGGACGTTCCTTAAAAGTGACACTTTTGTCACTTTTAAGGAACGTCCCCATAGTGACATAATAACACACTAAAATTGTTTTAAAAATCTTACATCGTTTTCGTATAGCAAACGCATATCATCAATTCCAAATTTTGCCATAGCAATTCTTTCTACTCCAAAGCCAAAAGCAAAACCTGAATATTCTTCTGGATCAATTCCACAATTTTTAAGTACCTTTGGGTGTACCATTCCGCAACCTAGAAGTTCAATCCAGCCCTCTCCTTTGCACACTTTACAACCTTTTCCGCCGCAAACGAAGCAAGAAACATCTGCTTCTGCACTTGGTTCTGTAAATGGGAAATGATGTGGCCTAAAACGAATTTGTGTTTTTTCTCCCAAGCATTTTTTAGCAAACATTTCTAAGGTTCCTTTTAAGTCTGCCATAGAAATGTTTTTATCAATTACTAACCCCTCAATTTGGTGGAATACTGGAGAGTGGGTTGCATCTACGCTATCTGAGCGATATACAACTCCAGGACAAATGATTTTGATTGGTGGTTTCGTACTTTCCATAACTCTTGCTTGTACTGGCGATGTTTGGGAACGTAAAATGATATCCTCTGTAATATAAAAAGTATCTTGTATATCTCTTGCTGGATGGTCTGGTGGAGTATTTAGTTTGTCAAAATTATAGTCTGTAAACTCTATTTCTGGCCCATCTGCAATTTCATATCCCATTCCAATAAAAACTTCTTTTACATCATTGATTACTTGTGTAATTGGATGAATACTACCTAAAGCAGTTTTTTTACTTGGCATAGTAACATCCAAATTTTCACTTACTAATTTTTTTTCAATTTCTAAATCACTAAAATGTTTTTCTCCTTCCTCAATCTTAAGTTCTAGTTCATCTCTTACTTGGTTTACTAAGCTACCAATGATAGGTCTTTCTTCTTGAGATAGTCCTCCCATTCCTCTTAGAATTAAAGTAAGTTCTCCTTTTTTTCCAAGGTATTTTACTCTTACTTCCTCTAATTGTTTTTCATCTTTTGCATTTGCAATTTCGTTTAAAGCATTTTGTTTGATCATTGCAATTTGTTCTTGCATTTGCTTTTCCTCCTTTTCTTCAACAAAAAATCCATTTCTTCCTAGTTTTTTACATAGGACGAAATGGATTGATTTTCGTGGTACCACCTAATTTTATTAATTGTATTTAACAATAAATATTAACAAAAAGTATACAATTAACCTCATTGTCAGTGATAACGTGACTAACGCTTTTTCCTACTAGTTACTTATTCTTTTAATACTGTGTGTTCAGAAAAAGTCCTAAAAAAGTGAAATTTCAGTAAAAGGAATATAACAAACTTTCAGCCAGTGATTTGTCTTTCTTTCTTATTCTTGTTTTTACCTACTTTGCTTTTTTCATGGATCTATTATTTTTTTTTGACTTATTTATTGTAGCATCTTTTTTTGGTAAAATCAAGAGTTAAATCTATTTTTCTTTTTGCTTTGTTATGTTAACTTTGATAAACTCTTTCACTGCTCAGTACTACTTATATAAAGTGTGGGCCTAGTGGAGATGTCGGGATCGTAGCCTTCGTAGGGATTGTAGTCGTAGTGGACAGAAGCAGGACGGTCAGATCCAGAATTATTGTAATCGCCACCACGAATAACACGAAAGCCGGTGTAAGCGGCCTCTTGGGTCCATTCTCTTGCATTTCCTGCAAAGTCATAGATATTATTTGCTTTCCAATTTTCACTTGCTCCTGCTTCAAATACTTTTGTTCCTGCACCTGTTACTTGTTTATCTGCTGTTACTGAATCATTATAATTATTATAATTTCCCCAAGTGCTAGAATCTTTTGTATTATATCCTTTTGTAGCTAACCATGCTACTACTTCATCCCATTGATTTCCATATATCATGGTTGTTTTGGCTGTTATTTCACTTTCTTCTTTTTCACTATTATCTACTAAATTCATACACGCTTTCTTTAAATTGTACCAATTCTGCTTTGTAGTAACTGTCCCTCCCTTTTCTACTGTTGGGGTACCTGTTGTTTCTGTTAGCTCATATCTTCCGATATAAAATCCTCCATATTGCTCTATACTATCATGTATCTCTACATACTCTGCTACCATTTTATCTGCCATATCTTTTGTGCTACTTGCTTCCAAAACCCTATAATATTGCTCGTCTGTATCATACCTACTTAAAACATCTGGCTCTCTATTTCCTGTTGTATTTGGTGTGCTTCCTGTTACTCCTCTTAATTTACTATAAATACTGGTTGTGGTTTCTACTCCTGTTAATTTTATTGGAGTTTGTACTTCCGTATACATATTTTCTATATTTGCTGGTATCCACACATATTCATTTTGCGTTCCATCTTGCTTAATCACAAAGCCATCTTCTACTTTTCTTTCTGTTTCTACTGTTGAAGCTGTAAATCCAATTGGTACTGGCACGTTTACTGGTGTTTCATCTTCTGATACTTCCACTGTTACTTTGCTTGGATCCCAACCTTCTGGCATGGTTGGTGGCTC
>CALYAE010000026.1 GCA_944393435.1 uncultured Clostridia bacterium | reverse complement strand
TTGTTTCTTCTTTAATTGATTTTCTTTCCTTGTTGTTAAATATTTGTATAATTCTTTTATTTCCTTATTTTTGTTTACCATAGTAAATGCCATTCTATACAATATGCTTCTTAACAAACTTCTTCCTCTTTTTGATATTGTCGTTTTTCCTTTATGCTTTCCTGAACTATTTTCCACTAGACTTAATCCTGCATATCTCCTTATTTGTTCATAACTATCAAACCTATTGATTTCTCCAATTTCTCCTACAAATGTTGCTGCACTTACTATTCCAATTCCTTGTATACTTATCAAACTTTCATAAAAGCCTGTCTCTTTTAATTGTCTTTCTAACTCTTCTTCTGTCATTTCTATTTGCTTTTCTATCAATTTTGCTCTCTTTTCAACCTTGGTCTTACTATTTTTAATAGGTGCTATTACAATCATGTTTCTTTTGTCTTGAAATTCAATTTTGTTCTTTATGATATTTAGCTTTATTTAATTACCATTTTTTAGGAGATAGAATATCTATCTCTATCTCCTATGTCTTTTTACATAATATTCCTTTTATTTGTTTCATTTTCAGCTCTCTTGGGCGGATTTTTTCCCTTACAATTTCTCTATTTTCAATGTCTTTATCGATTCTGTCCGGATATCAGGTTCTGACTTTTCCTTTTAATATCATCTATCTTCTCCCCTTTTTTCTTACGTTCATTTTTTCCTTTTTAAATTCTCTTTTTGATTTTTCTTTTTTATTAAATCACATTTTTACTTTTTTGTAAATAATTTACTTGTTATGATCTATTTTTTATTTGTATGTTATGATTTATTTTTTATTCTTATAAAATTAAAATTGCATTTTTAGTTTTATAAGATTTCTCTTATTTCATAAAAATGCAATTTTTCTTAGTTTTATATTCCATAAAATAAATTAAATTAGATTAAATCAAATTGGCAACTTACATAAATTATTAAAATTCTATTTATAAAACCTCCTAATATGGCCAATAGCTGTTCTTTCTAATCTTGAAACTTGTGCTTGTGAAAGTGCAATTTCTTCTGCTACTTCCATTTGGGTTCGTCCTTCAAAAAAACGTTTATTGATAATCATTTTTTCTTTTTCATTTAAACGTTTCATAGCATCATTAATTGCTAAATTTTGCGTCCATATTTCATCTGTATTTTTCTTATCACTTACCTGGTCCATAATATAAATATTTTCTGTATTTTCACTATAAGCTGGTTCTTGCAAAGAAACCGGTTCTTGAATTGCATCTAAACTCATGATCACTTCTTCTCTTGCTATTCCTAATTCTTCTGCTATTTCTGCAATTCCTGCTTCTCTTTGTTCTTCTCTTAAAATTCGTTCTTTTATTCCAATTACTTTATAGGCCAAATCTCTAACAGATCTGCTAACACGAATAGAGTTATTATCTCTTAAATGCCTACGTATTTCTCCTACTATCATAGGTACTGCATAAGTAGAAAATTGTACGTTTTGGCTTAAATCAAAATTATCAATTGCTTTAATCAATCCCACACATCCTACTTGAAATAAATCATCTAAGTTTTCACCTTTCCCATAGAATCTTTTGATAATACTTAGCACCAATCTTAGATTTCCTTGAATAAAAGTTTGTCTTGCTTGACTGTCTCCTTGTTTTACTTTTTTCATTAGCTCTACTTTTTCTTCAGCAGATAATAAGGGTAATTTTGAGGTATTTACTCCTGAGATTTCAACTTTATTCATGATAAAAACTCCTTTAGTAATAATTTGTTATGTTTATTATTCCCAAAGAAGTTTTTACTATTCGATTATCGCACGACTAAATTCGACAGTTTTGGACAATTATTCTATCCTGTTTTACTCATAATCTCTTTTTTCATTTTGTGAATGATTTTCTTTTCTAATCTAGATATGTAGCTTTGAGAAATACCTAGCATATCAGCTACCTCTTTTTGTGTTTTTTCATTTCCACTAATAAATCCAAAGCGAAGTTCCATAATATTTCTTTCTCGATTATTTAGTTTAGCAATAGAAGCCCTAAGAAGAGTCTTATCTACTTCATCTTCTATTCTTCTTGAGGTAACATCTGGATCTGTCCCTAAAATATCAGAAAGCAGCAGTTCATTGCCGTCTCCATCCTGATTTAAAGGTTCATCTATGGAAACTTCTCCTTTGATTCTGTTACTTCTTCTTAAAAACATCAGAATTTCGTTTTCAATACAGCGGGAGGCATAGGTTGCAAGTTTTATCTTTTTATCTGTATTAAAAGTATTAATTGCCTTCATTAATCCAATGGTTCCAATGGAAATTAAATCCTCAATTCCTACTCCTGTGTTTTCAAACTTTTTGGCAATATACACCACTAATCTTAAGTTTCTTTCTACTAAGGTCTGTCTTACACTTTCATCTCCTTTTGATAAACTCTCTAAAATTTGCATCTCTTCTTCATTGGTTAAGGGTGGCGGTAAAGTTTGGCTACCCCCTATATAATAAATAGGAAGATTTTCCTCTTCATCATTTCCAATATATCTGACATATAAAGTATTGATACTAGATTTTAATATTTGCAATAGGTTCATTGTTTTCACTCCTTTCTAGCAGGTCCAGCCCTATTAAAGCCGAATAGGTATTGTTTTTACTAATTTTTTGAGGAAATATTCCGACTATTACATCATTTTTTACCTCCCATTCTTCTTCTAGCTTAATCATTACCTTTTCTGCTTTTAAACCTAACATAAGTCCATTTTGTTTTCCTATCGAAGAAAACGGAATGACTCTTAATCTGGCTAAATATTCTTGTTCTTCTAAACTCTCTAACTTCTTGCTTCCCTCACCTCCTATTAATTCTTCTATATGGTCTAACAGATTCGTTGGTAAAATAGAATATAGCTTTTCTTTTTCTACCACGATTACTGGCATTCCTGTAATTGGCTCTTTTAGCAAATTCCCTGTATCTAACATTGCTTGTAAATTGATAGTTTGATTTGCCATTTTGATTTGAATTTCATATAGCATATCTCTTCTTTTTAGCTTTGTTTTTACAATTTTAAAAGCAATATAGGTAATAATAAATCCTACAATTCCTCCTAATAAAGCAATTTTTAATGGATAAGTTCCTACATAAACTCCATTTTGCATAAAAATATCTTGAGGTCTAATGAAATAAAGTAGTGCAAAAGCACATCCTCCAAATACAAAAGAAGTTAAGTAAAAAAGTACTAATTGTTTGGAAAGTTGTTTTATTCCTTTGGCATGATAAGCTAGATATACCATGAGTATTGACAATAGTAATTTCATTGGTAAACTTGAATAGATTGGTAGTATTTCTAAGTAAGAAACAACTGCATAAATACCACCAAGTAAACTAGAGACAATCAATTTCCAATGTTTCATTTTGATTTTCATAATATATCCTGTTGCGAATAAAATAATATAATTCATACATAAGTTTTCTAGTAATACTACATCTAAGTAAATGGTCATTTTTTCCTCACCTAAAAAAAGACAACTGCTATTTTAACAGTTGTCTTTATCATACTCTCTTTTTCTTAAAAAGTATGTCATTTTATGAATGTCGTAAAAAGTTTTTATCTACATACATCTACGTTCTTCGACTATTTTCTTTGTCCTTTTCTTAAAAAAGTAGGAATTTCTAAATTATCTTGAGAAGAACTATTGTCTGCTGCGGTTGGAATAGAATTTAATTTCTTATCCCATGCTTTATCAATAATATCTCCTACTGGAATGTTTCCTGATAATGGTCCATCTTCTTTTTCAAAACCTGTTGCAATTACTGTAATAACGATATCTTCTTCTAGACTTTCGTCAATCACTGCACCAAAGATGATGTTTGCTTCTGGATCTACACTTCTTTGAATTAATTCAGCTGCTGTATTTACTTCATGTAATCCTAAATTGTTTCCACCAGTAATGTTGATAATAACTCCTCTTGCTCCTTCAATTGAAGTTTCAAGTAATGGACTTTGTACTGCTTGTTTTGCTGCATCTTCTGCTCTATTTTCTCCAGATGCTCTACCAATACCCATGTGTGCCATTCCTGTATTTAGCATAATGGTTTTAACATCTGCAAAGTCTAAGTTTACTAAACCTGGAATTGCAATTAAGTCTGAAATACCTTGTACACCTTGTCTTAATACATCATCTGCCATTTTGAAGGCTTCTACAATAGAAGTTTTTCTATCAATGATTTGTAATAATTTATCATTTGGAATTACTACTAATGTATCTACTTTTCCTTTTAAACTTTCAATTCCACGTTCTGCTTGTGATAATCTTTTCTTTCCTTCAAAGGTGAATGGTTTTGTTACAACACCAATTGTAAGGATTCCCATTTCTTTGGCACATGCTGCTACAATTGGAGCTGCACCAGTTCCAGTTCCTCCTCCCATACCAGCTGTTACAAATACCATATCTGCTCCGCGAAGTGCTTCTGCAATTTCTGTTTTACTTTCTTCTGCTGCTTGTGCACCAATATCTGGGTTTGCACCTGCTCCTAATCCTCTTGTGATTTTTTCTCCAATCTGGATTTTTGAAGCTGCTTTTGAAAGCAATAAGGCTTGTCTATCTGTATTTACTGCAATAAATTCTACATTTTTAATGCCTGATTCCACCATTCTGTTTACTGCATTGTTTCCAGCTCCACCTACTCCAATTACTTTGATGGTTGCTGTTCCATCTAACATAATATTTTCATCCATGCTATTATCCATTAACATAAAGTTCATTCCTCCTAATTTTTTATGGTATTTTCCTTACCCTTATATATTTAAAATTAAAATCTATGAATAGAAAAATTCTTTTATTCTTTCTAAAATGGTTTGAAAGATATTTTCTTTAGAATCTACATCTATACTACTTCCTACTGTTTTTGCAAAAGGTCTTGCAGCAACATATCTTACTAAACTATAAGCTGTTCTATACTCAGGTCTTACGGTGCTAATAAGCCTTCCTGTTGCAATTTTAACTGGAATGTTTAGTATAATTTTTCCTGCTACATCACTTTTGTTAATAGCTGTGATTCCCTGACCTGTTAAGATTACATTATTGATTTTAGATTTAATTCCTTGCATTGTGATATCTTTATTAATTAAGGTAAAAATTTCTTCTATTCTAGCTTCCATAATTTCAATTAATTCTGAACTTTTAATGATTTTCTTTCCATTATCATCTCTACAAGTAGTAAGTAAAATTTCATTATCATTATCAATAAAAGATTTTAAAGCTAGTCCATATTGTTTTTTTAACTTTTCAGCTTCTTCTTCTGAAATATTTAATACATAAGCAATATCATTTGTGATATTAGCTCCACCTAATGGGATTGTATTGGTATAAATAAAGTTTGGACCTTCAAATACACCGATGTCTGTATTTCCAGCACCAATATCTAATAACATAACATTATCATTTAACTCATTCGTGTCTAATACTAAAGTTCTTTGTGCTAATGTGACTGGTACTAGTCCATCAATATCTAAATCTGCTTTTCTAAAAATAGAAGCAATTTGCCTCATATAGTCTTTATCGGCTAAAATAACCTGTGCTTTTAATGTAAAACTTCCACTTAAACTTCCGACAGGGTCTAAAACCACTTTGCCATTGTCTAAAATAAATTGATTTTCTACAATATCAATAATTTGCTTTCCTTCTGGAACATCAATATCTTTTACTTGCATTATAGCGGAGGTAACATCTTTTACTGAGATTCCTGCAAATTTATCTTTTGCTTCTTTTAAAATACTATTTTGTACGATAGTTACATATTTTCCTGGAATTGTGACATAGGCAGAATTAATTCTTAAGTCTGATTCTGACTCTGCTTCTTTTAATAAGTGACGAATTGAGTTTGCAATTTCATTTTCATCTATAATTTTTCCTTTTTGAATTCCGTTTGCATTTATGGCTAGCTGTACAAATAACTTCAATTTGATTAAAATTGTTGACCTCACCTATTACAATGCTCACTTTTGAGGTCCCGATGTCTAATCCTACAATTACATCTCCGATTGCCAAAGCTCTTCTCCTCCATTTTTGCTTGTCTTAAAAAGATTATTTGTCCTCTGTTTTTGGCTAGCAAAGACGCTTTTAGCGCATATTTAATTCTTTTTTGTTTCCCTACAAAAAGGCATATTTTTAGAATTAAAATAACTAGCTATATTAATGGCTTAAGAATATTACATTTTGAAAAAAAAGTCAATAGGTTTGTAATAATTTTGTAATATTTTCGTAACATTTCTGACATATTGTATTTTTTTGTCCTTATGCATCTTTTGATGGCTTCTTAGTCCATTTTTCTAAATAATATCTTCTGATTATTGCTAAATTATTAAACATTCTACCTACAAATACAACAATTGCTGCAAGATAAATATCAACATTGAGCTTTTGGCCTAGAAAAGTTAGCAAAATAGATAAAATTGCATTTCCAAAAAAGCCTGATACAAAAATTTTCAAATCAAAATTCTTTTTTAAAGTTGATGCAATTCCTCCAAATACAGAATCTAATGCTGCAATAATGGCAATTGCAAGATAACCAGAATAAGTATATGGAACCATTGGTGCATAAATTCCAATAACTGCTCCTAGGATACAACCAATAACAATGGCAATAAAACTCATGACTCTTCCTCCACTTCTTTCATATATTTAATTTCAATTTCTCCACTATATTTTGGAATTCGAATATTTCTTCCTGTTTCTAATTCTATCTCTACTCCTATAGCTTTATATTTATCAATATACCCAGTATCTTTTAAACTTAAGGTACTAGATAGATAGGTTTGATTTCCGATTGCTTTTATAACATAAGGAGATGTGATACGCTTTCCATCTACTAAGATTAACCCTTCATCTGGTTCTGAAATATAGCTAGAACTAAGTACTCTAGCATCGTTAATAGAAATTGCTTCAGCCCCTGCATAACGAAGTTCATTCACTAGATAAAGAAGATCATAGTAAGTAATTTTATAAGAATCGGTATTGGTTAATACCACGCTCACCCCTTCTCCAACTACATCCGTTTTTCCTAGTTGTGTATTGGAATTTTCTAAGTCTTGTTCTACTAATTCTGAAGTTTCTTCATTTTTTTCTATTCTTTCTTGATATTCTTGAATTGATTTTTGGTTTGCTTCTAATAGTTCTTGTGTTTCTTCGTATTTTCCTTTCCATTCTGAAATTGCTGCACGAAGTTCTGTTTCTCTCATGTTTTCAATTGCTGTGATATCTGTTTCTTCAATGGTTTTAAATTGCATAAACATGACTGCAAAAAGAACGATACAAACAATACCAATAATAATAGCCATAATGATTTCATTTTTTTTCAAACCTTTTCACCTCTATTTCTCATTTTTCATATAGGTATAATGAATTACACCATTGTATTTTTCAATTGTTACTAAATCAGATTGTTTCGTTTCAACAATGACTCCATCATTTTCCATCCAGTAAAGATAACCACCTGCCATTGTAACAGAACCATAAAGAATAGCAGGAGATCCAATTGCTTTTATCGTAAAAGGAGAACTAATTCTTTGCCCATTGATTTTAATGACATTTCCTTCACAAGTTAGGTAACTTGTTTGGATGACTCTTTGTCCATTAATCGAAATGGCTTCAGCTCCTGCATTATTTAAACTATTAATAATGGTTAATAGATCATCGAAATGTACTACTTGCGTACTTAAGTCAAATATCTCTTGTCCATCTTTTCCGATTCCAGTATTATTATCTGCTACTGTAATTTCAATTCCTGGGCCTTGTACATCTACTAGCCCCAAAAGCATATTATTTTGTGTAATTTCTTCTTGTTTAGCACTAGAAGTGGTATCATTTTGTGTTGCTTGTTTTCTAATTTCTTCTAATTGTTTAGTAGATTCTGTTAACTCACTATAAGTAATATCATATCTTTCTTTCCATCTTAAGACTTCATCTCTTAAAGCGTTTTCGGTAAGAGATTGTGATACCGTGGTATTGGTATTTTGAATTGTTTTTAATTGAATACAAATGGCTGTTGTTAAAATAAGACACATTACGCCTAGCGTAATTGCTACTTGTTTTTTGTTCATCGCATTCTCCTTTTTATTCTAAACTTTTTTTCTAAAAATAGCACCTTTATTATTTAAATCCGTATTTACCAAAATTTCTCCTTCCACCTCTTTATTTTCTTCTAAAATACTAATAATATATAACATTTTGGTACTTAGGTTTGAAATATCTCCAAGGTGTACTGTTTTGTTTTCTTTTTCTAATTCTAATATATAATTTTGTTTATCTGCAATATTAATTTTGGTAACTAGATCTCCGATTCCATTACTTTTTGCTGATTTCATAATTTGTAGCACATCGTCTAATCTTTCTAAGTCTTCCATACATAGTCTATTTCCTGCTTCAATATCTTCTTCTTTTGTCAAATAACCTGTGATGATAGGTAATTCCAAAGCTGTTTTGGAAATTTCTAATAAATATCCTTGATTATTTATGTATACATAAGCATTCGCAAAAGTGAGCATATAAGTTGGAACTCTTTCCGTTATTTCAATTTGAATTTTGTCCGGTAGTTTTCTTCTTACCTTTACAGTTTCTACATAAGCATTTTGCTTAATTGCTTCTTCTACTCTTGCATTTTGAATTTGAAAAGTGTTTTGATCTATTTTTATTTCTGATAGGCTAATAATTTCATCTTGCGTTATTTTCTCATTTCCTATTACTTCAATCACTTTTATATTAAAGTAAGGGGAGAGCATAAAATAAATTCCGCCCCCAAACAGAATTGCAAGTAAGGTTGTCCATTTAATAATGCGAAATATGGTTCTTCTCTTTCTTTTTGCTTTTTCTTGCTCTTTTCTTTGTTCCTGAATTGGCTGTCTTTTCTTTTGTGTTTTTGGTTTTGTTTTTGGTTTTGGTTTTGCTTTTGGTTCTGTTTTTGACTTGTTTTTTGGTTTAGTTTTTTTCTTTTTTTGAACCTTGGGCTCAGGTAATGTTTTAATACCAATAATAATCTCATGGTCTAAATCTAAAACAGAGTTATCTTTGGTATTCTTTTTTTTACTTTTCTCCTTAGCTTTCGGAGCCATATTTACGAATCACCTTCTTTTACTTCAATTTTTGCACCTAATTGGTTTAATTTTTTATCAAGATTTTCATATCCTCTTAGAATATAGGCTATATTGGTTACTTGTGTAGTACCTCTTGCAGCAAGTCCTGCTAATACTAGACAAGCTCCACCTCTTAAATCTGTGCTTTTTACTTTGGCACCAGATAGTTTTCTTACTCCTTTAATCACTGCTGTTTTTCCTTCTATTGTCATCTTAGCTCCCATTTTTTTAAGTTCTGGGATATAACGATATCGATTTTCAAAGATATTTTCTACAATCATGGAAGTACCTTTAGCAATCGTTAAAGTACTTGCAAATACAGATTGCATATCTGTTGGGAATCCTGGATATGGCATTGTTTTAATATCTACTGCTTTTAATTTCTTTGGTGCTGTTAAAAATACCTTTCCCTTTTCTAATTTAATATGACAGCCAGCTTCTTCTAGTTTGTTAAGAATTGGAGTAATATGTTCTGGTGTTTTATATTTTAAACAAATATCTCCTCCTGTGATAGCACCTGCGCAAAGAAGTGTTCCTGCTTCGATTCTATCTTGCATCACAGTATAGCTAATATCTTTTAGCTTTTGTATTCCTGTAATTTTGATAATCTTAGTTCCCGCTCCTTCTATTTTAGCTCCCATTTTATTTAAGCATTTTGCTAAATCTACAATTTCTGGTTCCATTGCAGCATTTGTAATTTGCGTTACACCTTGTGCATAAATAGAGGCTAAAATAATATTTTCAGTTGCTCCCACACTTGGAAAATCTAAGTCGATATTTGCTCCTACTATTTTATCACATTTACAGGTAATAAATCCAGACTCTTCTGCAATATTTATTCCTAATTTTTTAAAACTGCTTAAATGTAGGTCTATTGGCCTTGCTCCGATGTCACATCCTCCTGTTTGTGATAGTTTGTGGATACATGAACTTTAAATGGAATGCTAAACCTCCATTTTCATAGAGTTCTTTATACATTTCATCTGTTAAATTATATTCTTGCTTGATATCTTCTGTTATTTCTTGTTTATCAAATACTACTATTT
>CALYAE010000025.1 GCA_944393435.1 uncultured Clostridia bacterium | reverse complement strand
CAAAAAAAAAAAGGCATATAAAAGAGCAAAAGAAGAGTAGTTAATGGGAATTGGCTTTTGTAGGCTTTTATCAATTAAATAAAGAAAAAGAATGGCAAAAGAAAAGGGACAGGAAAAAAATTCAATTGCTATTTCAGTAGGAAGGGTTATGACATGCGTATTAGGCATGGTAGTAGAAAGAGAGCGTGAAATTCGAAGTTTTGTAAAAACTCCATATTATAAAATCATAGGAACATTTGGAGAAGAAGGAAAATCGTTTACCGCAGAATGGAAAGTAACTAAAGAATCTAGCCTTTGGGAATCTCCAAAACTCTATAATGAAACAGGTTTTAAAAAAGAGGAAGATGCAAAAGAATTTTTATTATCTTTAAAAGATAATAAAGCAGTGATTACAGAAGTAAAAAAATCAAAAACAAAAGAAAACGCCCCTTTATTATTTAATTTAGCTGAAATTCAAAATGAAGCTACCAAACGTTTCAAAATTAAACCAGATGAAACCTTAGAGATTATTCAAAATTTATATGAGAAAAAATTAGTAACCTATCCTAGAACAGATGCTAGAGTTTTATCATCAGCTGTTGCTAAAGTAATTTCTAAAAATTTAAATGGGCTTGCAAAAGGCTTTAAAGATGAGGAAATTCAAGGATATTTAAAAAAGATGGCAGAAGAAAAATATTCTACCAATTTATTAAAAACCAAATATGTCAATGATAGTAAAATTACAGATCATTATGCTATTATTCCAACAGGGCAGGGGTTTGAAAATTATGAAAAACTGCCAGAGCTTCAAAAACAGATGTATAAAGTTATTGTAAAACGTTTCTTAAGTATTTTTTATCCACCAGCAGAATATAGTAAAATTTCAGTGACCATTGAAGTAGAACATCTAAAAGAACAAGCAGGAGATGCTATATGGAAAGAGCAATTCTCGGCAAGTGGAAAAATATGCGAAAAATTAGGATATTTAGAAATTATCAAAGCAGATCACAAATGGCAATCAAAAAAACAGGAAGAAAATAGCATAGAAGATTCTCAGAATTTAAAAAATGAAAAAGAAGAAAGCCAAAACAATTTAGAAATTTTAAAGAAATTAAAAAAGAGCGAAGAAATAAGGGCACTTCATTATGAAACAAAAACTTCAGAGACTTCTCCGCCTTCTAGATATAATTCAGGCTCTATGATTTTGGCTATGGAAAATGCAGGAAAACTAATCGAAGAAGAGGAATTAAGAGAACAAATTAAAGGTGCTGGAATTGGAACAAGTGCCACTAGAGCAGAGATTATGAAAAAATTAGAACGTATTGATTATATTTCCATTAATCCAAAAACGCAAATCATTACGCCAACCGTAAAAGGAGAAAAAATTTATGATGTCGTATATCGTTCTATGCCAGATATGTTAAATCCAAAACTGACAGCTAGTTGGGAAAAGGGATTAGATATGGTATCCAAAAAAGAAATTCAGCCAGAGGAATTTATGACAAAATTAGAAAATTATATTAATCGTAAAATTGACAAATTGGTAATTCGATAATTGATATACTTTTAAGAAAAATAAAGAAAAAGCGAGGAAAAAACATGAAAATTGGTTTAGCTTTATCAGGTGGAGGAGTAAAAGGAGCTGCACATATAGGTGTTTTAAAAGCATTAGAAGAAAATGGTATCCAAGTTTTTGCAGTTGCAGGAACTAGCATTGGTAGTGCAGTAGCAAGTTTATATGCTATGGGCTATACGAAAGAAGAAATGTTACACTTATTTAACTATTTTGCGAAAAGTTTGTTAAAAGCAGATCCTAAATATTTAATGTCTAATATTAGAACAACAAAAAGTATTTTAGGAAATGGAATTCTTTCAGGAGAGGCAATTGAAGAAGCAATAGCAGAATGTGCTAAGTTAAAGCAAATTTATACGATTACAGATATCAAAATGCCAATTGCAATTCCGGCAGTGGATATTAAAACGAAGAAAAAAATTGTATTTACCAATATAAAGCAGCCTAATGAAGAAGATACTTATCTTACAAAGATAGAAATAGGAAAAGCAGTAAGAGCAAGTTGTAGCTATCCAGGTGTTTTTGCTCCTTTAGAATATAAAGGATATAAGTTAGTAGATGGTGGGGTTTTAAACAATGTGCCAGCAGAAGAACTTCCATTGTTGGGAGTCGATAAAATTATAGTAGTAAAATTTCCACCAAAAGAAAACGAAAATCCAACCCACGCACTAGATTCCCTTTTTCGATGTGTGGATATTGCATTTGATGATCGTGACAATCGTAAAATATTACAAAGTGACTATATTTTAAATATTGGCCTAAAATCTGCAAATATATTTAATACCAAAAAAGTGGATTTTTGTTATGAAGAAGGTTATAGGATTGCAAAAGAACAGATGGAAGAAATAAAACAAGCACTTGATTTGAATTAAAAAATAAACAAAGGAATATGAAAAATGGAAAATTTATTTGATATAGATCATTTTAATATAATAGAAGATGAAGAAAACTATTACTTCTTTCGTGCTTTAAACATGGCTGATAACCAAGATTTAGAAACAGGCCTCATATTAGATGATGAAGGTAATATTGAAAGAATCAGAACAGACAGACAAAGATATGAAGAAAATGCTGAAAATGAGCTACCTAAATATAGTAAAGATTCCGAAATTAGTTTAGAACAAGTTTATGACCATATCAAAATGCATTATAGAAAAGATACAAACTGTATTTCACTTTCAAGCAATGGGAATGTGTCTATTTCCTATGGAAGAGGATTTTACAAAGATAGATATGTAATGGTAAAAGTTCCTAAAAGAGAATTAGGAGAAAAAGTTATCAATGCTGGGCAGTATATGCTAGAAGAAATAGCAAAAAAAGTAGAGGAATATATTTCTTCTATTTCAGATGACAGTAAACTTTTAGAAACTATTTCAGAAATAGATAATAGTAAAACAGCAGAAGAAATAGGAAAAGTAATAGAAACAAGGTATAAAGAGCCATTAGACCCAAGTAAAGCAAAACCAAGAAAAAGTATTGCATATAGGTCTCCAATTGCAAGAATTAGTAGTTATCAAGCATTAAATGAAGAGCAATCATTAGAAAAAAATAAAATAATTGCTAAGCTAACTTTGCTGGAAAGAGTAGGTGGAATGGAGCCTTTAATCCCACACACAGCAAATAATAATTTATTAGTGCAAACAATAGGAAATGCGTTTTCATCACTAGAATTAATCCGTTATGGTGATATTGAAAAAGATGAAATACTAGATGTGCCAAAAGAAATTGTGGACATTTTTGCATTATTACAACAAGTACAAGGACAAGACCAGCAAGTAGTAGGAGATTTGAAAAGAGAAGTAATTAAGTTTGGAAGTGAAGGAAGAAGTCTTGCAATACCAGAGAATAGTACTTTAGCAAATGATTATAGGGTAAAAGACAACATATCAATAGAAGAAATGTATAATTTAACAGAAGGAAAAGTCGAATATGGACAAGCAAATTCTATTGTGAAGAACATGTTTTATTTAGCAAAATCACAATCAAATGCAAGAGAAGTAGCAAAATTATTCAATCAAATAATAGGGGATAATACAAAATATAGAGATATTGTTCAAGATATAGCAAATAATGGATTTAGAATAGAGCCGGAAATAATAACAAGACAAAGCAACAAGGGAGTTAAACTTAGTGAGTCAACTTCATTGGCTCTAAATGGTGAAGCTACGGGGTTAATAGAAAAAATAAAAGGACTATCTGAAGAAGAACAGATAGAAATAATGGAAAATGGTGGACTATCAGATGTAAGAAATATAATGAGTAGCACATTTTCAACAGTACAAAGAGATGAAAAAATAGATAAAGAAGAATATTATGCAGAAGCTATATTTTCCTTATATGATTGGCAGAAAATTGGTATAGAAGAATTTACGGTAGCTGAAAGAAATAATTTGGTACAAAGAATACAAAATGAATATGTTGTAGAGCTATATCAAAAGTTAGAAGAACAAGGTATAGATAGAAACGAAATACCGACAGTTTTATTAAACTTGGTAACAAGAGGAAATGATTTTGAAATTACTGAAAATGATACACCTGACAGCTTAAAAGAAAAAAGATTAAAGCAATATGACAGAGTAATAGCAGAAAATAGAGAAAGTTTAAATCAAGAAAAGTCTGCAGGAAATATATCAATCTTAAATCAAGACTTATCTATTGAAAGAATAGAAAGATTTTTAGGATATTATGATGTACAAGGTACAGGAATACAATTAAGACCATATCAACAAAGAGCAACAGACAAAGCAGATGAAATATTGCAAGAGAATAGATTTGCATCAGTAATATTACCAACAGGTGGAGGAAAAAGTTTTATCGCTTTATCACAGCTAATGGAACACCAAAACGAAGAAATGCTTTACC
>CALYAE010000024.1 GCA_944393435.1 uncultured Clostridia bacterium | reverse complement strand
AATTCCTGTATTATCTTAAATTCAAGCATTAAAAATGTCCTCCTTTCCAGAAAGAGAACATTTTTTGTTTATAAAAAAACAACCTACAAACCTTATAGTTCGTAAGTTGTTATAATTTGGAGCAGGTGATGGGAATCGAACCCACATAGCCAGCTTGGAAGGCTGGAATTCTACCATTGAACTACACCTGCATTTTTCTTCGTGAACAGATATTATTATAAATGCTATTTTTTGTTTTGTCAATCACTTTCATGAATTTTTTTATAATTTTTTGCATATTGTTTTATGAGTAACGAAAGGATAGGTAAAACATGAAATTTTTAATCGATTATGGTAAAGGTATTTTAATTGGGTGTGGCGCTATTTTACCAGGAATTAGTAGTGGTGTACTTTGTGTTATTTTTGGAATTTACGAAAAGTTAGTCAATAGTATTTTAAACTTATTTCATAATTTCAAAAAAAATTTTATTTTCCTTCTTCCTATTGCTCTTGGAGGAGTAACTGGTGTTTTGTTAGTAGGTAAATTACTAAATTTTTTATTTAACGAATACCCTATGCCAACAAAGTTTTGCTTTATTGGTCTTATATTGGGTAGTATTCCTGCACTTTGTAAACAGGCAAATCAAAATAAAGGTTTTAGATTGCATTACCTCTTCTATCTTGTTGCTTCCTTTTTAATTGGTATTTTATCTGTCTGTTTAGAAAATATATTGCCAAATTTAATTAGTCTAGATTTAAGTCAAAATAACTTTTTTTATTTTGTACTTTCTGGCTTTTTTATGTCTGTTGGAATCGTTGTACCAGGTGTTAGTAGCAGCATAATTTTAATGTCTCTTGGAGTTTATGAACTTTATTTAGGTGCAGTTTCTGGGATAAACTTTTCTATTTTATTACCTATGATGATAGGTGCCCTTATTGGTAGCCTTCTATTTTTAAAACTGATACAGTTTTTACTCAACCATTACTACACTCAAACCTTTTATGCAATTATTGGTTTTGTGTTAGGATCTGTACTTATTCTTTATCCTGGATTTAGTTTCACTTTGGAGGGGCTTATCTCCATTGTATTACTTGTTTTAGGTTTTCGCATCGGTTTAATTTACCATTAGGGACGTTCCTTTTTGGCGAAAAATTTACCAAAAAAGAACGTCCCTGCTGGCAAAAATTCGCCAAAAAGGAACGTCCCTAATGGTAAATTATTTTTTTCTTCTTAAAATCCAGCCCTGGTTAGCTTGTATTGGCAATTCCATAACTACGGTTTGGCCTGCTTTTCCTGGATTTACTGTTTGGATTTGCTCTTTTGTTTCTTGATCCCATAAATTTTCTATGTTGAATGGAATCGTCTCTATCGTATCTGGAACTAAGATTTCCATTTCATCTCCAATCGTTAGTTTGTTTCGAATTTCTATTACATATTTTTTCTCTTCTTTATTATCCTTCTGATATTTTTCTAGCACTTTTCCTCCAAATTCATAATCTGGATTATATTGTTTTCCCTCATATTCTTGAAAGTCCTTATTATTTCTATCATTAAAATAGAAAGTGGTTAATCCCCTAGTTTTTGTTTTTTCTAATTCTTTTAAATACCTCGTATAATCGTAATGCTCAGGATCTTTATAATAATCATCAATCGCATTACGATAACTATTTACTACGGAGGCTAAATAATATTCTGTTTTTAGTCTTCCTTCTATTTTTAAACTATCTACTCCCATTTCTATAATTTCTGGAATTTCTTTAATTAAGCATAAATCTTTGGAAGAAAAAATATAGGTTCCTTTTTCGTCGTGTTCAACTGGCATTAGGTTACCTGGGTTGTTGGCTTCTTCTACATAGACGTTATATGCCCATCTGCAACTTTGTGCACAGTCTCCTAAGTTAGCACTTCTACTAGCTAGAAAATCACTTAAAAAACATCTGCCTGAATATCCAAAACAAATAGCTCCATGCACAAAGATTTCTACTTCTAAGTCTTTGTCCTTTTTTTCAAGAATCTCTCTAATTTGCTCTTTATTTAGTTCTCTACCTAGAATCACTCTTGATGCACCGTTTTTATGCCAAAAATCAGCTGTGTGATAGCTTACTGTATTGGCTTGTGTACTAACATGAATTGGAACATCTGGTGCATATTGTTTTAAGATTTCTATTACTCCTCCATCTGAGGCAATTATGGCGTCTACTTTTAGCTTATTTAACATTTGAGCTTGTTTTTTGATTTCTTCATAATAGCTATCCCAAGCATAAATATTAATTGCTGCATATACTTTTTTTCCAATGCTATGTGCATATTTAATTGTTTTTGCTAAATCATCATCATCTACTGCTGCTCTACTCCTTAGAGATAAACTTCCTGTTCCACAGTAGACTGCATCTGCTCCATATAAAAAGGCAGTTTTGGCTTTTTCAAAAGATCCTGCTGGTGCTAGTAGTTCTGTTTTTTTCATGTTTTTATTTCTTCCTCTCTTTATTTCTTCATATTAATCATACTTTTCTTTTTGAAATCTGTATTTTTAGGAATTATACCATATTTTTATTATTTTGACTACTATTTTTTATTTTCATGATATTGCAAATGAATTTTTCTTCTTAAGAGTATATTAAGAACTAAAACAAGATATTTACTTTTTATAAAAAATTTGATAAGATATGTGGTAGAAAAAATGAGGGTGTTACTATGTTAAATGAAAAAAGTAAAAAATTAAAATTAAATAGAGTTCAACTTTTTATTCTATATTTCTTTTTATTTTCCTTTATAGGCTGGCTTATGGAAACCATTTATGCTATTTTTACTTTAGGTCACTTTGTCAAAAGAGGGTTTTTATTTGGTCCAATTTGCCCTATTTATGGATATGGCGCTTTAATGTTAATTTATTTCTTAGGAAAATATAGAAAAAATAATGTTAAACTCTTTTTTTATGCTGCTATTTTATTTTCTGCATTTGAGTATGTAACTAGTTATGCTTTAGATGCTCTTTTTGGAATGCATTGGTGGGATTATACAAATGACTTCTTTAATTTGAATGGCCGTATTACCCTTTCTTTTTCAGTTGCTTGGGGAATTATTGCTATTTTATTCATTAATCATGTATACCCATTTTTAAAAAAGAAAATTAATTTGATATTAGCTAAAATTCCATATAAGATACAGGCCTTTATTGTTTACTTTCTTACTAGTATCTTTTTCATAGATACTATTAGTTCTTGTGTGCGTTATCTAATTTAAAACTTTAGATATTGCCAAGCCATCTCCTACTTCTAAAATTTCAGTTTCTAAATTACTGTCTTGACTTACTTGAGCTAGGTATTGTCTTAAATTTCTAACAGCTGTTCTTTGTTTATGTTTATGATAATCTCCTAGCACATATCCTTTATAAAGTATATTATCAGCAATAATTACTCCACCTTTTTTAGTCATCCTTAAAGCCTCTTTTAAGAAAAATGGGTATTTTCCTTTTGCTGCATCAATAAATACAACATCATATTTTTCTTGTAATGTAGGTAAAATTTCCACTGCATCTCCTTCATAAATATGTATTTTATCTTCTACTCCTACTTTTCGAATGTTTTCTTTAGCTTGTGCTACTCTTAAAGCATCTCTTTCAATGGTATCAATTTTGCCATTATCTACAAGATAGCTTGAAAAGCAGATGGCTGAATAACCAACTGCTGTTCCAATTTCCAATATTTGATTAGGCTTTATTTGCTCTAAAACCTTTCCAACCACTTCTAAAGTATCATCCATAATAATGGGAATATGGTCTTCTAAAGCCTCATTTTTTATTTTTTCTAATTCTAATTGATTCATATTCTATCTTTCTTCTAATGATTTTGAGTTTTCTTGTTTTTTGGTAGTTTTGCTTTGTTTTGCTATGTAATCTTTCGTCCAATTTTCAAAATACTGAGCATATTTTCTAAAAGTTTCTGTTTGATTTAAAGTATCTACAATTTCTTGCTTAGTTTTTCCTTCTTCTACCATTCTTCTGATTGTTCTTTGTATTTCAATTCGTAAATTAGCATCTTGACTAATTAGCTCTTCTTTAAAGGTTTTCTTTTTCTTAATTTGACTTCCTGCCATGATAATACTACTTTCTCTTGCTCTTTGTACCAAATATTTCTCTTTCTTAATTTGTACTGAATCTTTTTTCATATTTCCTCCTAACTAACTAGAAAAAGAATTGTTCTATTATTTTTAAACATTTGCCCTTCTTGCCATTCTTTCTCTTGTTTTATTATCTAGTATTTTCTTTCTCAAACGTATATTTTTAGGAGTTACCTCTACTAATTCATCTTCTGCAATAAATTCGATTGCCTTTTCTAGAGACATTTGAATTGGTGGCACTAAACGAAGTGCATCATCCGAACCGGAAGCTCTAGTATTAGTTAAATGTTTTTCTTTACATACATTAATGGAAATATCTTCGTTTCTAGAGTTGATTCCTACAATCATTCCTTCATATACTTCAACACCTGGACCTATTAAAAGTTCTCCTCTTTCTTGTGCGTTATAGAGTCCATAAGTAATAGAAGTTCCTTGTTCAAAAGCTACTAATACACCTCTTGTTCTAGATTGGATTTCTCCTTTATATGGTTCATAGGAATCAAAAATACTATTCATAGTACCTTCACCTTTCGTATCTGTTAAAAATTCAGTACGATACCCTATTAGCCCTCTTGCAGGAATTTTAAACTCTACCTTTGTGTGTCCTGCTTCAGCTGGCTCCATATTTAGCATTTCTGCTTTTCTTCTGCCTAATTTTTCAATGACATTACCAATACAATCATCTGGAACATTTACGACTAATCGCTCCATTGGTTCACATTTTACCCCATCGATTTCTTTAAAAATAACTTTTGGACGAGATACTAAAAGCTCAAATCCTTCTCTTCTCATGGTTTCAATTAGAATCGATAAATGTAATTCTCCACGTCCACGTACTTCAAAACTGTCAGGTGTGTCGGTTTCTCTTACACGCAAACTTACATTTCTTTCTAGTTCTTTAAATAGTCTATCACGAATATGTCTTGATGTAACAAATTGTCCTTCTTTTCCTGCAAATGGTCCATTATTAACACTAAATGTCATAGATACAGTTGGTTCATCGATATCTACAAATTCTATTTTTTCTGGATTGTTTGGATCACAAACAGTTTCTCCAATATTAATATCAGAAATACCAGAAATACAAACAATATCTCCTGCCCCTACTTCTTCTATTTCTACTCTTTTTAGCCCCTGATAAGTAAATAATCTTGCAATTTTTCCTTGCGCAATTTTGTCATCTTTTTTACAAACAGCTACATTCATGCCATTTCTGATGACCCCACGTTCTATTCTACCTACTGCAATTCTTCCTAAGTAATCATCATAATCAATATTAGAAACTAATAATTGCATCGTTCCATCCATATCACATTGTGGTGGCTGAATATTTTTAATAATGGTATCGAAAATGCAAGTTACATTATCGCTTTCCTCTTCTAATTTCATTTTTGCAATTCCATTTTTGGCAGATGCATATACTACTGGAAAATCAAGTTGTTCATCATTTGCATTAAGCTCAATAAATAATTCTAAAACTTGGTCCACTACTTTTAATGGATTTGCTCCTGGTCTATCTATTTTATTAATGACTACAATTGGTTTTAAGTTTAAAGCTAAGGATTTTTTTAGTACTTCTCTTGTTTGAGGCATTGGCCCTTCAAAAGCATCTACTAATAAAAGGACACCATCTACCATTTTAAGAACACGTTCTACTTCTCCACCAAAGTCTGCATGCCCTGGTGTATCTACAATATTAATTTTAATACCATCATACATAACAGAAGTATTTTTAGAAAGGATGGTAATTCCTCTTTCTTTTTCAATGTCTCCTGAATCCATGATTCTTTCTGATACTTGTTCATTTTCTCTAAATACATGACTTTGTTTTAAAAGTGCATCAACCAAAGTTGTTTTTCCATGGTCTACGTGTGCTATAATTGCTATGTTTCTAATATTTTGGTTATTCATCTTTATTACCCCTTATTTATTATTTTACTACAAAAAATATAGTGAAAGATTACATACTCACTATATTTTTTTAGTAATTATTTATCAATTCAACATTTTAATTATACTCTATATTTTTTCCTTTGTCAACATAATAATCTGGTCCATAATCTCTTTACTTACCTTATCTAGCAACTCTTTTTCTGGCTTGTTTGTTTGATATTTACTAAAATCTAAAGGTTTTCCATAGTTTAGTTTTACTTTATGAAATGGTTTCATATCACCTTGTATTCCTACTGGAATAACAGGCACTCCTGTTCTTAAAGCTAAAAATGCAGCTCCATTTTGTGCTTTTCCATTTTTTTCTAGACCATGTCTTGTTCCTTCTGGGAATAGCATTAAAATTTGTCCTTCTTTTAAGATTTTCAAAGAAAATTTCATAGATTCTATATCCATTTTTCCTCTTTTGACAGGAAATACAGCACATTTCTTCGCAAACCATCTAATAAAATTGTTTTTAAACAATTCCTCTTTTGCCATAATATAGAGTACCCTTTTGGTAGAAGCTACTAAAATTGGTGGATCCCAATTAGATCTATGATTAGCACACATTATATATGCTCCTTCTTTTTGAATATTTTCTTCTCCTACTTTTTTTACTCTAAATACAATTTTGCAAAAGATATTAATTAAAAATTTAACAACTGCTCTGATCATTGATTACTCTCCCATAACTTCCTTAATTTCTTGTTTTGCATTATTGACTGAACTTGAGTCTGGAATCATAACATAGGCATAACTACTTCCTAAAGAATATGTTGTTCTTGAATCACCAGTTCCTGTTAGTGCATTTGTTTTAATTGTCCAAGATGACATATTATTTAATTGACCTTTTACTAGACTACTAATTTCACTTTGTGCAATATTTGTTTGGAAGTTATCCTCTAAAGCATTTAAAATACTAGTATATTTAGTTAATATAGTGCTACTATTTAAAACTTTCTTTATAATAGCTTCAATGACATGTTGCTGATTTTTTACTCTTTGATTATCTCCTTCTGCAAAGGATTGTCTTTCTCTACTAAATACTAAAGCTGCATTGCCATAAATATAATTATATCCTTTATTAAAATGATAATTTCCTCTTGTGAAGTCATAATCTGAATATACTTCAATACCACCTAAAGTATCTACTAACTCTACAACTGTCGAAAAATTAACTCTTACATAATAATTGATATCAATATCTAATAAATCTTCTACAGTTGTTACAGTTTCATTAATACCATAAATACCAGAGTGTGTTAATTTATCTTTTGCTTGTTTTCCATGTAGTGTAACATAATAATCTCTTGGAATAGAAGTTAATAGTACTTCATGAGTATTGGTATTAATTGTTACAATAATGTTGGCATCACTTCTTCCTACATTTCTAATACTTCCAGAAGTATCTATTCCACTAATCATCACATTAAAGATTCCATTTTCTACAGTATATTTTGAATTGCTATTTCCTCCTGCAGTGCCTATCATCTTCTCTATTTCATGTGTTGCAGTATAGATAATTTTAGTATCTGATTCAAAATTTTCAATTTCTTCTGAAAGAATAGCATGTTGTGATGAGCTAATAAATATAACGTCAATTTCTTCACTTAATAAGTTGTTTCCTAAGCCTGTTAAACTATTTTGTGCTTCAAATTGTACATCCACTTTATTTTCTAATTCAGATTGTACATCATCTTCTATTTGAAAGAAATATACTGTTTCATCAGCAATGTCTTCTACACTATCATAGGAACTTGTTTTTCTAACCACCACATAATAGTCTTCTGTTTCTGCTCTTTCTTGGAACACATTACCTAAAAAATCAGAAGTTGCTAATGTATAGTTTGTTACATAAATATAAATTCCAGAAAGTAATAATACAATAATAAAGCATAAAATTGTTAGTTTATAAGTTCTATGTTTTTTTGCTAATCCTATTACCATTGCAAGAGTAAATACGATTTCAGCAATTGTAAAGATTGTTACATATAGACCTGGTAGCAAGTCCATTTTTAAAACCGAAATATAAAAGATAATGGTAATTACAACAAACGCAAATGCAATTAACTTGAAGAATACATCTAGTTTATTAGATTTACTAGATTGTTTCTTTTTCTTTTTATAACTTTTTGGCTCTTCTGCCATTCTTCTTCCTTGGCTCATTTAGTTCCTCCTTTGAAATTTAGAATAATTTGATTAATTTCTTCAGATGCATGTCCATCACCATAATAGTGAACTTTATTTTTGTCTTCTATTTTAGCATTTTTTATTTTATGATACAATTCTTGTTCTTCTGGCTTTGCAAGTATATTATATCCATTTTTTAAAGTTTCAACCCATTCTGTTTGATTTCTTATTGTAATACATGGTGTATCTAAAATGTAACACTCTTTTTGTAGTCCTCCAGAGTCTGTTACTACTTTACATGCATTATTGGTTAAATATAACATAGTTAAATAATCTACTGGTTCGATAAAATAAATATTCTGATATTGATTTTTATTTTGTAACTCGTCCACCATTTTTCTAATTCTTGGGTGAACTGGGAATATTACCATTTTATCTAGCTTTTCAAATACTTTTAAAATTACAGATAGATTTCTATTGTCCATTGTGTTTTCTGCTCTATGAATCGTTGCTAAATACCATTCTTTTACTTCTTTTTTCTCATAAATTGGAGTTAAATCTAAATTAGATGGATTTAGTTTTGAATCAGCTATTTTTGAATAGTATAATACAGAATCACACATAACATCTCCTGTTAAATATACGTTTTGCATAATTCCTTCTTTTTTTAAATTTTCTACCGCAGTTTTTGTAGGGCAAACTAAAATAGTAGAAATATGGTCGGTTAGCACTCTATTTTGTTCTTCTGGCATAACCATATTATATGATCTTAACCCCGCTTCAATGTGAATAACAGGAATTAATAGCTTAGAGGCAGCTAATGCTCCTGCTAAAGTAGAATTGGTATCACCATATACCATTACATAGTCTGGTTTTTCTTGTAATAATACTTCTTCTATTTTTATTAACATTTCTCCTGTTTGTTTTCCATGGGAACCAGAACCAATACCTAAGTTGTATTTTGGTTTTGGAATTTCTAGCTGTTCAAAAAAGATTTCTGACATATTTTTATCATAATGCTGCCCAGTATGTACGATTATTTCTTCAAAATCTTTTTCTAATGTTTTTGATACCATAGCTGCTTTAATAAATTGTGGTCTTGCGCCGATTATTGTTACTATTTTTTTCATTCTATAATTTTTCCTTTCTATGTTATATCTTCCCATTTATTATTAGTTATATCTTTTTTACAAATTTGGCTGGATTCCCTGCAATAACGCAATTACCTTCTGGAAAACTTTTGGTTACAACACTTCCTGCACCAACTATTGTATGATTTCCTAATATTACACCTGGTAATATTATACTATTCATTCCAATCCAACAATTTTCACCTATATTTACTTCTTTTCCTTCTGCTGATTTATTGAGATCATAAAAATCATGATTAGTAGTAATAAATCCACAGTTTGGAGCAATTTTAGTTCCTCTTCCTATAATTAATTTAGCATTAATTGCCTGGAAATAACATCCATTATTTTGTAGTTCATACATGTCATCTGGCGAAAATATAATGTTTTTTGGGTTTGAAAACATTACTCCTTTTGGTACTGGCCAGGGAATATCTTTACCATATCCAATAACTTTTTGTCCAAACCAATATTTTAATATCCAAATCCAACCTTTTGAGAAATGTTCCTTATCAAAGTATTTCCCTGTTAGATATTTCTTATCATACCATAAAATTCCCCATAAATAAACAATTTTTACTATTATTCGTATAAAAAACTTTTTCATTTTTCTTTTCCTATTTAATTATTTTTTTTATTTTTTGAAACAACTCTTCTTTTTTTCTATTATTTTTAAATTGCAAATGGTCTACTATTTCTTTTGAATTGATAATTTTGTCAAACTCTTCCCTACTAATTTGCATTTTTTTAATAACAACAGCAATATCTTGTTCTATTTGCTCCTTACTTTCTGCTGGTTCTTCTAATATTTTCAAAGCCTCTTCTCTTGTTATAAGCCCAGATACAATCATGCTTGATAAATGGGCTCTTCTTTTCTCAAATCCATATTTTTTAGGTTGTATATAAGTTTGTAATAATCTTGTAAATACTGATTCATTGTGTTTACT